>CAZRDD010000120.1:0-11954 GCA_964598675.1 uncultured Parafilimonas sp. | reverse complement strand
CTTAACGAAATTCACCAGATGGAGGATGAAGAAAGTGCAGAAAAAAAATTGGTTTCAAAATTACCGGCCGATACTACAATTAACATTTCAAACCTTTCATTCAGCTACCCCGGTGTGGAGGGTACGCCGGTATTAAACGAAATAAATTTACAAATAGAGGCGGGTAAAGTAATTGCCATTGTTGGCGCAAGCGGAAGTGGTAAAACTACATTGCTTAAATTACTGTTGAAGTTTTACGAGTCGTATAGTGGGGATATAAATGTGGGTGGAACGAATATTAAAAATATAAGTCATTCCTTCTGGCGTTCGCAATGTGGCGCAGTGCTGCAGGATGGTTATATTTTTAACGACGACATTT
Source organism: uncultured Parafilimonas sp. (assembly GCA_964598675.1). Taxonomy (GTDB): domain Bacteria; phylum Bacteroidota; class Bacteroidia; order Chitinophagales; family Chitinophagaceae; genus JABDFW01. Next base: position 11,596 of record CAZRDD010000120.1, on the reverse strand, counting down.
ATCACAATATTGCTGTTGGCGAGCAAACGATTGATTACGACAAAATGGGGCGCAGTTGCGAAGTATCAAATATACTGTCGTTTATAGAATCGTTACCCAATGGTTTTAATACTAAATTAGGGGTAGACGGTGTTAATTTAAGCCAGGGGCAAAAGCAACGCCTGCTTATAGCCAGGGCCGTTTATAAAAATCCGCGCTTTTTATTGTTTGATGAGGCCACCAACGCGCTGGATGCCAATAATGAAAAAGTGATTGTTGAAAACCTGCAGGATATTTTTGATAACAGAACAGTGGTAATTGTGGCCCACCGCCTTAGTACCGTAAAAAATGCAGACAAAATAGTGGTTTTGCATGAAGGGCGTATTGTTGAAGAAGGCGACCATAAACAATTGTCGGCCATGCGGGGGCGCTATTTTGAGCTTGTTAAAAACCAGTTGGAACTTGGCAATTAATAAAACATTATGCCTTATAAAATTAACGATGAAGGGAAGCTCTCCGAGGATGACGGCATGCTTAAAGCCGCTACGGCTAGTAGTTTGCGCTCCGAAAAAGTGAACGAGCTTATTCTTAAAAGCCCAGGCATTATTAACCGCTTTGCCCTGCCGGTATTTTTTTTGGTATTTACAGTACTTTTTGCGGTATCATGGGGTATTAAATATCCAGAAGTAATAAAGGCAGAGGCCATATTGTTTAAGAAAACCGATTCACTATATCCCGCAGGGGTGTTAAGTGCCGCAGGCAACTATTGCGCCAAAATGGTTTTGCCACAAAGCAAAATAAGTAATATTAAACTGCAGCAGCCAGTACAGTTATTTTTTACCGCATACCCTTCACCGGAGCCCACATTCGTTCAGGGGCAAATCAGCTATGTTGCCAGTACAACCACTGATACAGGGGTTATTGTTTATGTTTCGTTGTCCGGTGCATTGGTTACTAATGCAGGCAAAGAGATTGTGTACAAAAGAGGCTTATTGGCCGAAGCAAAGGTACTGATAAGTGAACACAGGTTGCTGGAACAATTAATACCCACCATTAAAAAAACGGTAAGCAAATAAGCTGTAAAAAACACGGGTATTAAAACTATGCACCGGCCCTATAACTGGTTAGCACATGGCACTGTAAATTTTACCAAACTGTTCGCTTTTAATCTGTTTAGTTACATCAATCTGCAAACCCTTGCTGCTGTTTACTGTATAAATCAACTGAAAAAATTAATTGCTAAGGCTCATCCTCTTCTTTAGCAGTGGCACAAAAAAATTACAATTAACGTTAGTATACGCGCTATTAAAATAGTTTAATGGCATGTATACTAACGTGGATAATACAAAACTCTGTTACAGGTAAAACGCACCAGGTTACCCTGCTGGTAAGTAATACAGGAACGGGGCGGTAAAATAGAGCCTTTTCCATAGCCACAGATGCTGTTTAAGCGTGCTTGCTTAAAGGCAATGCAAAAGGTATTTTGTGGCGAAAGCCCTAACAATACGCAGGTTTTCCTTTTTTTGGCAAGAAAAAAAATACTGTTTCAAAATAAAATAACACACCGCGATATTACACGGTGCCATTTCGCCAAACCGCGAAATATCGTGGTGGTGCCTGCATTAAAATTTACACAAACTGTTAATAAGCAAATACTTGCAAAACAGGCACGCCGGTTGGCATATAGCAGCCATAATCATGAGTTATGGAAAAAAAACAACCAAAAACAATTGTGTTTATTACAGGTGCCTTTGTGCAGCACAGCTGCTGGGACGAATGGCGCGTTTATTTTGAAAGTAAAGGCTATACAACCATAGCGCCGCCCTGGCCCCATAAAAACGCTTCGCCGGAGGCACTGCGCAACAGCCACCCCAATAAAGAAATTGCCTCCAACAGGCTTACTGAGCTAACAGAACACTATGACAACATCGTAAGGCAACTTCCCGAAAAGCCCGTATTGATCGGCCATTCAATAGGCGGGCTTATTGTTCAACTTTTATTACAGAGAGGATTGGGCTTTTCGGGGGTTGCTATCCATTCGGTGCCGCCACAGGGCGTTATTACGTTTAAATGGTCTTTCATAAAGGCAGGCTGGGGGCCGCTTGGGTTTTTCACCCCGGTAAAAAAATCCTTCCTCATGTCCTTCCCGCAGTGGCAGTACAGTTTTACCAATGGTATGGCCTGCGATGCGCAGAAAGAAGCGTATTACAAATTTGCCATACCGGAGTCGAAGCTGATTGTAAGGGACACCATAACCAAAGCAGCCAGGGTAAATTTTAACAAGCCGCACCCGCCCTTGCTGCTCACATCCGGCAGTACCGATAACACCATACCCGCTTCGCTGAATTATGCCAATTATAAAAAATACAAAAGCGGCAGCTCGGTTACAGATTACAAAGAATTTGAAGGCAGAAACCATTTTGTATTGGGCCAGCCCACCTGGAAGGAAGATGCGGATTATATACTACACTGGATAAGCCGCCAATAGCCTGCGGCAGCAGTGTTTACACATCCCTTACACATTATAAAAACCATAAAACCACAAACATGAAAAATCGCTATTTTTTGCGTAAAGCCAGTAACGCACTTATACTGGCATGTTTACTAACCGGCATGGCTGCTATGCCCAACGGCAGCCTGTTTGCGCAGCCCGCTACTGCAGTAAAAAACATAGTAATTGTACACGGCGCTTTTGCCGACGGATCGGGCTGGCAGGATGTTTATACTATTTTAAAAGCGCATGGTTACAATGTAACCATGGTACAAAACCCGCTAACCTCGTATTGGAGTATCCCCTGGCGTTCAAGGGCATTAAACGTTCCTTCAAAATCGTCCTCGAGTAGGCCCCAGATATAATCAAACTTTGACGGCCCGATGGAGGAAATTAAAATATCCATGCAGTGTATTTCTACCATGTAAGCGGGTGTGTCGCCGGCAAGGAGTGTTTCCATTTCACCGCTGATGCCCTGTACCTTTTCTTTCAGGTATGCCTCAACGCTTGCTTCTTCCTCCAAGGACAGGAGCAAATCAGGGTGATGCGCGGCGAGATAATGGTGGAGCTTTATGGTAAGTAATTCCTGCATGGATAAATAATATTTAAAGGCCAAAGAATGATTTAAGCACAGTGGCTACTATCACGAGGAAAACACAACTGCCAAACCAGGCGGCGGCAATTTTTCCAGTGTCATGGTCGCCATGGTTCCATTTTTGGTACACTTTGATGGCACCAATGATGCCAGTCACTGCGCCGATAGCATACATGAGGTTACAGCCTGTGGCAAAATAGCTGGAAACCTGTGCGGTGGCGGCATTGATACCTGCGTTGCCGTCGGCGGTTTGTGCGAACAGGCAATGCCCTGTGCCCAATAATACAGCCATCATGGCCGCAGCCAGCAGCTTTTCCTTGCTGCGTTTCATAAAACGCTTTTCTCTTCTTTCCATGTTCACTTGTTTTATGTTGAAATAAATAATCATGGTTGTACACTCAGTCTTTCCACAACGCATCCAGTTCATCTTCGGAAAAACTGATGGCGCAATGTGAAGCGGCTGTATCGGAGATATAATGGTTAATGGACAGGTTGAAATGTGTGTTTTTTATATGCGGGTATTTTCTTAGCACCCGCTGGAGTGCGTATAGTAATTCTTTATTGATATACTTGTTTTTTTGTGCCTCTGAGAACACCCCGTTTACCTCCTGCATCAGGTCATGCACTTCGCTCATTAATGTGCGGTCAAGCGGCTCATTGGCTTCGGCATATATGTCCGGTATACCTTTTTCAGGCAGATGTTTCTTAGTGAACAATTCTTTCAGTTCTTGTTTGTAATACAACAGTATAACACCTGCGTAATACACAATACCCAGCCCTGCAACTCCCTCGAGGAATTGCGCCCATGAAACAGCGTTCAACATGCTATGTCGTTTAGTTAATGAATAATAGCGCAGTCAGAAAAGATTGGGATTTCCAAAGAGTGTGGTTGATTGATTAGCTGATGTAAAATTAGAAAGGAAAAAGGATGTTGCTATTCAGCTAAATGAAGCACCATAAAAAACAAATTCATTTGGCAGAAGTCTTAAAATTATTTTCTTCAGCCAAATGAATTTCCGGTTGTAGTGCGCAGGGGTTACTATTCAATGATCCTTCCATTCACTCTTATAAGTACTCAATGTTTGTGGGGCAATGCCCAGATAGGCTGCGAGATATTTATCAGGCACACGCTCATCCATCCAGGGGAAATGCTGTAACAGTGCGATATACCGCTCGCGTGCGGGGTACATCAGCATACGCAGGTGCCTTTCGCAAATACCGTAATAGTATTGCGCAATTTTTCTGCCGTTGATGTTAAAGTCCTTAAACTGTGTATAGGCGTATTCCAGGTCTTTGTATTCAATATACCTTAACACTGTAGGTGCAAGCGTTCTGATACCATCGACGGAAGCGGTCTGGGTGAAGAAGCTTTCCACGGAAATGATTATATCGTTCTCCTTATTAAACCAGGTGATGTATTCCTTTTCAAGGTAATGGTGGTATATTTTCAGCAGCCCTTCTTCCACAAAGGCTATCTTATTGCAGGTTTCGCCCTCCTTTAGCCAATGGCTGTTGGCAGGCAGCTTCCTAACCTTCAGGCATTTGAAAAGGTATGCCTGGAGTTCAGGCAAAATGGTGTTGTATCCGTTTAGTAAATTGAATAGTTCTTGCATAACGGTGTGTTTAAGGTTGGCTAATAGGTTATACTTTTAGATTAATTCGGTTTATGGTTTTCATCATGAACCCAACAATGATTACTGTAAAAATCACCATAGTAAATAAGGGCAAGGGCTGTTGAAATGTCTGCCAGTTATAACTGCCGCCGGGTTGCATAAAAAAATAGCCGAGCGATATGGCCATCAACAAACCTCCCGCGATATTAATCGCGCTTTTTGTAAATGGGGCCTTGGGAAGGTTGCCCAACATTACCAACAGTAAACCTGCAGCGCCTAATAATGAATGGACGGCGCCATGTGACAGCCCTAGCAATATATACCAGATATACAGTCCGCCGTTGGATTTTCCGCTGATGATGATACAGCAGAAGAGTATTACAACTATTACGGGGTTAAGTATTACAGATAAGTTCTTTTTCATAATCCCTTTTTTAAATTTTTAATTGCACGGGCCATGGCTGGCGCCAACAAAACCGGCTACGCCGGGAATGGTGGGGTTACCAAAAGCCTGGTTGCCCGTTTGCTGTACCAGCAAAATTTCGTTATACAGCCCCTGCGGTGTATTGCTGCTTTGGCTGTTGCCCGGTATGGTATACTGCGGCACCGAAAGCTGTTCCGGGTTGGCCGCATTAAATACTGCCAATGCAAAATCCGTGCAATTAAATGTAGCCAGGTCATACTGCCTGATGCCGAACTCCTGCATTTTAGTCAGTGCATTTTGAAATTGCTCAGCAGAAACAGTGATTGTAAGTTCCGCATTAAACTCATGGCCCGCATTGTCCAGCATTTTGCTGGTAGTGGGACCCGCTGGTGTTTTCCAGCCGGTGGTGGGATAAAACCCTAAATTTTGCTGGATAGAAGTACCCCCGGATGTTTCCTTGAGTTGTATGAAGGAGTGGCCCGGCGAGCCGGTTTTCCAGTCAAACATTACGGAAGGATCACCGTTCACCGGTATATCCGATAAGATACTGATCTGGTAGGTTGCTCCTTCGGCCGGCAGGTTGCCAAAACACTTCAGGTATTGGATTACCACTGCAAGCGGGTCATTGGTGGGTTCTGCTTCCACTTGTATCGTCTGGTCCGGCTGGGCGCCTCCGCCGCCCGATCCTTCGCTACCTTCGGGCGAAGCTGCCCCATACATCCATCCGCTGCCATCATCAAAAAAAGCACTCAGCAGATACCAATCCATTGAGGCATCTCCGTTGTATGTGTATGTCGTTACGACTACCGGGGCAAGGTCCTGGGTACCTGCCGGTTCTTCCATTATGGAAACGTCTGCCTTAGTAGTAAACCTGCCGCTTACAATTTGTCTTTTATTGGTAATTCTTCGGTTAAGGCTGGAGATGATGAATGCTCCGTTGAATAACTGTGCCTGCTTTGGCCTGACTGGCTGTTTGTCAACGTGCACAAACCGGCCGCGAATTGTTATCCCAGTGCTGTCGGTTTGCAGCAGCATAAAATCTTCAGCCAGTTTCTTGCCGCTAATACCCAGCCGTAAATAGGTTTTGCCGGTGGCTGTATCATGGCTTATAAGAGCCTTGCTAAAGTTTCTTCCGGCATAGTCTGCCGTTGAAAGACTGTCTTTTAAAGCTTGCTGTATATGCGTAAGGTAGTTTTTTCCGCTGGCTTGCCCCGTTTCCGGTGTTTGATGCAACTCTTTTTGGCAACCCAGCAGAAGGAGGGCGCAAATGGTGATTAGATAGGTCTTTTTCATGGTTTCATGGTTTAAAGTGAAGTGTTTATACCATGCTGCTTTCAAAAACGATGCAAAGAGTTGGATAGGGAATGCCGGAAATGGAAGTTTTGATGCCGGAATTGGAAGTTTAAGGATGTTATAGATTGATAAAGGTCTGAAAAAGCATTAAAATACGGCCCCTTAAAGACTGGCCTTTGACCTTAAATGGGGAGATGCCAACTGGATTAGGGTAAACAAATGGTTAGTGGCAGTATCAGGTACAAGAAAATGGTGCTGGTGCAATACATTGGAGAATGGTAGCGATTCGGAAGTGATGACTATTGGTGGGGCATTGAAGAAATACCGTTCGCTGTCCCTCCCTTTTTTAAATTGAATGGTGTAGCTCACTTTGCCCCTTGCGTAGGGGCCTTTCTTCCGGGAATCCGGCCGGGTATAATATGACGAAACATAAAAACTCCTTATATCAAGTTAATTATTTTTTCATGCACTTTTATATGGTATAAATTCCACACCCGTTGCGCAGGAAGATAAATGGACAGTGTCCGTTTACGGGGGAAGAGGGGGTAACTACGAAGGTGCGGCTAAGATTAGCGTATATACAATTCTAAACACAAGATACTTGAAAAGACTTATGCACCGCACTTATATGGCGGAATCCAGATTTGACACGTTGGTAAACAGTAACACCCTGCGGGGGCGTATCAACTTATTTATTTGGGCAGGTTATGTAGATATAGAATTAGAGAACCAAAACGTGGTTTCTGTTCCCAATTATTATATAACATTAATAGTGGGTTCGTCTTTACCAAAAATTATCAAAAGTCTTACAAGGTGGGTGATTATATCCCCCGCGCTTATATCCCCTTTGGTCGCTTGCTTGCCAAAAAAGGAAATATGTTTTTTATGATAGCTCACATTGGGATAGCAGCTACAGAAAGTATCAATGCCTCATATTTTTTAGGAATGGTCAAGAAGAAATTAAGACTAATTCGACGTTTGGCCCTGCAAGAAAAACTTTGATAAAGTTTATTAAAAAACGTTACTCTGCGGACTTCTCAAATGACCGCTTGATAGATGAGCGTACTCTGATACAATACGTATTGACGAAGGAAAGTGAAATGAAAAAAAATCATAGAACGGTTTGCCACATTACAATAAAAATTCAGATGTCATTCATATATTTAATTACACCCCTGCATGATTGACTTCAATAAAATTGCAGATATTTTTTGTCCTGTAGAAGAGTTTTGTAATGATTTTGACAAGACAGCCGAACCCTTTCTGCTTGAAAAGCCGTCAAAGCGCCCTGCGGTGATGTGTAAAAGTGAAATCACCTCTATTTGCCTGCTTTTTCACTTCAGCGATTTCAGGTGCTTGAAACATTTTTATTTGTTTTATGTGCGGCGCCCCATGCAAGCAGAATTCCCCCGAACTGTAACTCATAACCGCTTTGTTGAGCTATGCCAGAGCGTGGTAATGCCTATGGCCATTTTCCTTAAAACCTGTTGTTTGGGCTCCTGTACAGGTATCTCCTTTGTGGATTCCACACCCATCAGGGTTTGCAATACAAAGTACATAAAAAGAAACAAAGATTTTAAAGGTGTTGCCGAAGCAGGCAAATCAACTATAGGATGGTTTATGGGTTTACATTGCATATTGTTATCAACGACAAGGGCGAAATCTTGAATTTTGCTATCACCCAGGCCAATGTGAATGACCGGGAGCCTTCAAAAACGAGCGTCTCCTAAAAGCTAGCTTCGGTAAATGATTCGCTGATAAGTATGATGCCCTAAAACCGTAAAAACAACCCTTTCTTCACCGTGCTATGCTTGTTTTTTAAACTAAGCTCCGCCGCTGGGGCATAGAGACTTTCTTTTTTAGTTTCATTTGCCGCCATACACACAAAAAAAGCGGCATCTATAACCCATTAATGTGATGGGAGCAATATTTTTATTGTTTTAGTTTTGTTTTTGTAAGTCAAGCAATTACAAACCAAAACTTAATCCTATTAACTTTCAAACGATGCAACATTCAGATATTCTGCAGGTAATTGAGAAACATTTAAAGCGCTCTGTTCCCGGTATTGAAGGCGCTATTGACCCATCAAAAAAATTTACCGATTATGGTGCCAATAGTTTGGATATTGTTGAAATAGTTTCGGGGGTTATGCGCGAGCTTAAAGTAAAAATTCCCCGTACTGAACTGTCTGAAATTAAAAATATAGAAGGGCTTATCCAAAAATTTCTGCCTAAGGTTGATGCTTAAACAATAATGTATATGGGCCTGACTGCTGTAATGTTTCCGGGTCAGGGTGCTCAATTTGTGGGTATGGGTGCAAATTTGTTTGCGCAGTACCCGCAAATAACACAATTGGCCAGTAATGTGCTTGGGTTTAATGTAGCTGATGTGTGTACGCAAAACACCAGTACCCTGCTGTTCAATACACGCTACACGCAGCCATGCATGTATGTTGTAAACTACCTGCATTATTGCAGTTATAAAGCCGCCAATGGTGAGCCTGATTTTTTTACAGGGCACAGCCTCGGGGAGTTTAATGCGCTTCAGGCGGCTGGCGCCTTTAGTTTTGAAACTGGCTTAAGCCTGGTTAAAAAAAGAGGCGAATTAATGAACCGTATTTCGGGTACAGGCATGGCGGCAGTAATAGGGGCCAATGCTGCCGAAATTGAAGCCCTTCTTATAAACAATGGCTTTAATAATATTGATATAGCTAACCATAATTTGCCCGAGCAAATAGTGGTGGCAGGGCCCGAGGAAAGCCTGCAGCAAGCCGCTGCTGTGTTTGAAGATGAAGGCTTTGCCTTTATAAGGTTAAAGGTAAGCGGAGGCTTTCATTCAAGATACATGACAAATGCCAGGCTGCAATTTGGCCAGTATTTAAATACCGTGCAATGGCATAACAAGCCGCTTAATGTTATAGCCAATGCTACCGGCAGCTTATACCCTGCCGAAAAAAATGAACAACTGCACACCATTGTGCGGCAGATTGACTCACCCGTTTTGTGGCACCAGGGCATTACGCATTTGTTAAACAACGGTGTAACCAATTTTGTGGAAACCGGCCCTGGCAATACCCTTACAAATATTGTAAAACGCATTGTACCACAAAAAAGCAATGGTTTATGAACGATACCCTGTTAAACAATTATGTTAATTACATAAGCCGCACCAGCATTGCCATTAATGCAGATGATGTGCTGCCCTGCGCATTTGGCGTAAGCGATATACAGCGTATTTTGCCACACCGCGAACCCTTTTTTAAAGTATCGTTTATTGATGCTGTAAACATAACAGCACAAACAATAGAAGCCCGTTATTTAGTTAGTACCGGCGATGCGGTTTTTGATGGGCATTTTCCCGGTAACCCCGTTTACCCGGGGGTGCTTCAAATTGAAATAATGGGCCAGGCGGGCTTATGCCTGGCGTATTTTGTAAAAAACAATACGCTTGCCATTGCAGCAAATGCAACGCCTGTACATGGGCTTTTTACGCGTGTATGGAACAGCGCTTTTATTAAACCTGTATTGCCCGGTACCGAACTAAAAATACGGGTAAAGGTTTTGGAAGATGACGACATTTTATGTGTAATTGGTGCACAGCTTTTTACGGCAGATGAAGCATTGGTTGCTTACAGTGTACTGCAGCTTTATTACTCCTAAAACAAATTAGTATGTTACAAAAGCGCGTTGTTATTACAGGCATGTCGGTAAATACACCTTTGGGCGATACCCTAAATGGGTTTATTGATAACCTGCTGGCAGGCAAATCGGCCATTACCCGTTGGCAATCTCTTGAAACAGCGCAGATATATGCCAAAGTGGGTGGCGACCTGGTGGCAAGCTACGATATACAGCAAAAAATAAACAGTTACCACGATAAAGTGCCCGAGGCTGTTTTTCAGCGCTTGCGGTCGTTAGGCCATAAATCGCCTTTTTCAATAGCGGTATCGTTACAAACGGCTGTTGAAGCATTGTTAGATGCAGGGTACCTGCACAATATAAAAGAGGGCAACAATATTGCAACCATTGTAGCAGGCCATAACCTTAACCAAAACTACACGTTTGCCAACCACGAACAGTTTAAAGACGAGCCAGATTTTATAGATGGCCTTTTTGCCTTGTACGGCCTTGATACCCACCATGTAGGCAGTATTACCGATGTGTTGCAGCTGCACGGGCCAGCATATACCGTTGGGGCTGCCTGTGCCAGTGGCAATGTAGCCCTTGGCTGCGCAATAGACCAAATACAGCTTCAGGATGTTGATGTGGCTGCAGTATGCGCTCCCATGCTGGATTATTCCATACTGGATTTACAGGGGATGGCTGTAATGGGTGCCATTGCATATAAATCATTTAACGAAACACCCGAAAAAGCCAGCCGCCCTTACGATATACACCGCGAGGGGTTTGTACCATCGCACGGTGCGGCTGTGCTTATACTTGAAAACCTGGAGCATGCACTGGCCCGCGGCGCCAAAATTTATGCCGAGGTGCTGGGCGTTTGCTCCTCGTCGGATGGGTGCCACCTGCCGCAGCCATCGCAGGCAGGCCAGGCAAGGCTAATAAGGCGCCTGTTAAAGCAATGCGCGCTGCAACCCGAACAAATTGATTTTGTAAGCGCACACGCCACCTCTACCCCGCTTGGAGACCTTACTGAAATCCGCTCGCTTAAAGAGGTATTTGGCAAGCATTGCGCTTCTTTAAAAGTAAATGCCCCAAAATCAATGCTGGGGCATACCTGCTGGTCGGCTGCAATAGTTGAAACGGTAGCGGCCGTGCTGCAAATGAACAGGGGCGTGCTGCACCCTTCCATTAACATTGACCAGCTTGATGCGGAGGTTGACCTTGATGTTTGCAGAAATAAGCAGCAAAAAGCCGATGTACAACATATACTTAAAAACTCCTTTGGGTTTGGCGGCCTTAACAGTATTAGCATTATTAAACGTTACAGCAACTAATGAATATATTTTTAACCGGCGGTTCGCGCGGTATTGGCCGTGCCACTGTAATAAGGGCGCTTGAGCTGGGCCATAAGGTTGCATTTACTTACCGCAACCCCGGTACCGATACCACTTTGCTGCATAAAGAATTACAGCAGGTGGCTTCACCAGATAATTTCAGGGCATACAAAATGGATGTAAGCAAGGCATTGGAGGTTGCAGAAGTACGCGATACGGTAATTGAGGATTTTGGCACGATTGG
>CAZRDD010000119.1:0-12070 GCA_964598675.1 uncultured Parafilimonas sp. | reverse complement strand
ATATATTGCCCGGGCCGCAAGGCCTGGGCAATGCTTTAACCCTTTACAGGGCGGGTAGCTTTCACCACATAGATGCAGTAGCCAACATAGTTAAACATAGAATAACATTTGAAAAGCATAGTTATATATGTTCTGTGCACTTTTTCTAATCTATGTGTTTCTTATGTTTTCTATTGAGGCTATGTGGTTAAAAACGCCTAAGCCAAATAACAATATATTGCCCGGGCCGCAAGGCCTGGGCAATGCTTTAACCCTTTACAGGGCGGGGTAGCTTTCACCGCATAGATGCAGTAGCCAACATAGTTAAACATAGAATAACATTTGAAAAACATGGTTATATATGTTCTGTGCCCTTTATCTAACCTATGTGTTTCTTATGTTTTCTAATGAGGCTATATGGTTAAAAACACCTAAGCCAAATAACAATATATTGCCCGGGCCGCAAGGCCTGGGCAATGCTTTTTTTGGGGATGAAAGCGCAAAGGGGGAGCATTTCTCCAAAATGTAGTGTCTCAAAACCCCTTTAGTATCTCGTAAAACCGGTAAACATCTGTAAAGGAGCAATACAGCGGCGTGGGTGCCACCCGTATAACACCCGGCTCGCGGTAGTCAACCACAATGCCGTTGGCCAGCATCCGTTCGTAAATTTCGCGGCCCTGCTCCTTAAAATAAAGGCATAACTGCGCACCCCTTTGCGCTGGGTTTTGCGGGGTAATTATTTCAAATACAATATGGGTAAGCTGGTGCAGTAAAAATTCAAGGTAAGCAGTAAGCCTTATGCTTTTGGCGCGCAGCCTTTGCATGCCCGCCTGTTCAAACAACTCCAGCGATGCTTTAAGGGCCACGGTGTTAAACACCTGGGTGGTGCTAACATTCCAGCCAGCAGCGCCGGGCTTGGGTACAAAGCCTTTCTCCATGTTAAACCTTGTTTTTTCCTCGTTGCCCCACCAGCCCGCCAGCCGGGGTGTATCAGCAGCCTGTGCATGTTTTTCGTGTACAAAAACACCGCCCACGGCACCCGGCCCGGCATTAAGGTATTTATAGCTGCACCACACGGCAAAATCAACGCCGTTATCGTGCAGTTGCAGGGGCACATTGCCCGTAACATGGGCAAGGTCCCACCCGGCAACAGCGCCCGCCTGGTGCGTGGCTTTGGTAATGGCCTCCATATTAAAAAGCTGGCCGGTGTAATAGTTAATACCGCCAAACAGCACCAGCGCAAGGGTAACGCTGTGCTGGCTTATCGCCTCCAGTATATCTTCCTCCCGTATGGTTTTTTCGCCGGGGCGCGGGGCAATTTCTATAATAGCGTCTTCGGGGGTAAAACCATGGTGCAGTACCTGCGTTTCCACGGCGTACTGGTCGGAGGGGAAGGCCCCGGCCTCCATCATAATTTTATAGCGTGCCGCTGTTGGCCGGTAAAAACTGTGCAGCAGCAAATGCAGGTTTACGGTAAGCGCGTTCATAACGGTTACCTCGGCAGGGCTGGCACCCACCAGTTTGGCAAGGGCAGGTGCAACATACTCGTGGTACCGCAGCCAGGGGTTGGTGCCGGTAAAATAGCCTTCAATGGCAAGGTTGCGCCAACTGTAAAGCTCCGTTTGTATGGCCGCTTCAACATTTTTGGGTTGCAGCCCCAGCGAATTGCCACAGAAATATATAACCTGCTGCCCGTTGTGCTGCGGAAAATAAAACTCGTTTTTAAAGGCCGCCAGCTCGTCAAGGCTATCCTGCAATTGCGCAAAATGCAAGGTATTATCAAAAGGTTCTGTATAAAATTGACTGTTCTGCATACAAAATCAACAAATATTTGCCTGAATGTAAAAAAATAATACATTTATCGGGTAATCTTTCAATCAAAAACCCAAATAAAAAAACGATGCGCCTGCCACTTGCCCCATTGCTGGTAATGATGTTACCAGTGTTCGCCTTTGCCCAAAACAGTTTTAAACCCGGTTATGTTGTAACCAATAATGCAGATACTGTAAAGTGATATATAGAAGAAGGAAACGAGAACGGAATTTCAGAAAAGTTTGTATTTAAGAAAGACCCAACCGACAAAGCCAGCCAAAAGTACACCCCGGCTGATGCCGCTGGTTTTGGCTTTTACGGGGGCAACCGTTTTATACGGGTAACCATTGATAACCCGGCAGAAAAACAAACCAACACCGTTTTTGCCAAAGCCTTGCTTAAAGGGTACAACCAGTTGTTTACCTACGTTAAAACAGACCGCCGGTATTTTATTATTAAAACCCAGGAAGACAGCACCTATTTGCTGTACGATGATTTTTACACCTACTCCGGCAGCGACATACAAAGGGGAAATTTTAAAAATGTGCTTATGCTGGCAAGCAAAAACTGCGAAAAGCTTAAAATTCAGCTTGAACGGTTAAACTACAGCGAAGCCGAAATTATAGGGTTTACCAAACAGGCAAACAATTGCGCAGCCCCCGGTAGTAACAGCGAGGAGTTGTATGTACGCCCTAAAGGGGAGGTGCATTTTACCGTGTATGCGGGTGGTATTTACCTGGGTGAGCAAACCTTGTTTAGTGCAAAGCTGCAGGCCAGGTACACATTGCCATCGGTGGATAAAAAGAACTCGCTTAATGTAGGCATTCACTACATAAACATGCACAAAACCAGAAACTATTACAATTCCTACGGCGGGGCTTCAAGCAATGTGGCAGTTCCGGCTACAATAGCCACACAAATGGTTAGCATACCTTTTACCTTGCAGCATTATTTTACAACAGGGCATGTAAGGCCCTACCTTGAAGCTGGCTTTTGCTACGCAATGGCTAAAATTAGCGGCGAGCTTAACCCAAACACCACGCTTGCATCGCCTTATGATGAAAATACCTTTGATCTTACCGGTGCTGCCGGGGTAGATTACCGTATTAACGCTAACATAGGCCTAAAGGCAGAATGGCGTTATGAACATAAAGTCTTGCTGCCTTCCCTTGGGGTTGCCGTTACCTTTTAACCTGCCGTTGAAACGGTGTGTCAGCATAATTAATTTGGCCCCCTTTTAAAGCCGGGCCGTTGGTAAAAAGCAAAAGGAGCAGCCTGTGTTGGTTGCTCCTTTTGCTTTTTATAAAGTTGCGGCAGCCGGTAAACAGGGTATTGTTTTTACAAACCTGTATTTGGCAGCAGCCTGCTATTTTAATACAACATCAAAACTGCCGCTGGTTAAGGTGGCATCATGCCCGCCGGTGGTTTTTACAATACCGCTGAAGGTGCCTTTAAGCTCCTTTGAGTATATGCTGTACGAGGTAATATTTACCGTAAGCGTTACCCCCGATATTTTTATACCCGAGTAAACAATGGCCGATGAAGCGCTTACCTGTAGCGAGGCAGCACCGCTTGCTGCGGTAAATTGACCGCTGGATGGCACGGTTGCCGATGGCAGTGTGAGGCTAATAATAATGGCCGTATCGCCTTTGGGGTTGGTACCCGAAATGGAGATGTTGTTGAGGCCGCTGGTGGTTATTAACGTGCCCGTTGCATTGGCACCACGGGTGGTATCGCCTGCTTTGGCGCTAAACTGCCATTGGCCCACATTGCCAGATTGGGGTACAATGGTAGTGCCCAGGCCAGTGCCCGTACTGTCGTTGGTGGTAAGGGTAAAGTAGCACACGCTCGAATCGAAACTGATGGTGTAGCTGTTGGTGCCTATGGCTACAGGGGTACCAACAGGCCTTAGCTTGACGGTATTGATACCTGCGGAGGTAAAAAAACCTGAATCAGAAAAATACACCCCGTTTTGGGTGTTTGATACAATGGTATAACTGCCTGGGTTGGCAACATTTACCTTAACGGCCACATACGCGGTATCTCTGCCGGGGGTAATGGCGTTGTAAAAATGGCCATGTACGGTATCGGCCATACAATCGCCTGCATCATCGTACAGGGTGCCGGTGGCATTGCCAACGTAACCATTTTCAATGCTGTATTCTTTTTGGCAGGATGGGTAAAAAAACAGTGCAACAACAATGCTTAACAGGGGGATTAAATTACGCACACACATAGTAAATAAACTTTAGGCTTTTAGTATACCATACCCGTAATTACTATGCAGCCCCCTTTGTTAAAAAGGAGATTGGTTTAGCACAGGTATACGGATAAAGCCCAAATGTAAGGTGTTTTTTTTAACATGATGAACACTAACTGTTTATCTATTTAACTTTTATGGTAAATGAGCCCTGCGTTATGTTTACGGCGGTGCCCGATGCATTGTTGGCCGTTCCGGTAAACGTACCCGTTACTATGTTGGTGGTGGAATTATAGCTGCTGATGGTGATAACGGTGTTTACCCCGCTAACCGTAGGGTCGGCGGTGTAAATGGTGGTGCCGCCACTATCGGTAAACCTGAAAAGCGCGCTGGAACTGCTGTTGTAAGTGCCTGTTGCAATTACGCTGCCCGTAAAACGTATGGTTGCGTAAAAAACACTGTCGCCGGTGTTATGGCCTGCAATATACAGGTAATGTGCGCCAAGGGTATCAAGGGTGTAAGCGGTATCAACCGGGCCCTGGTAGCTGCCGGATGGGCCGGTAAACTTCCAGGCGGTATCGCTAAGGTTGGGGCTGGTGGGGGTGGTGCCCCCGCCCAGGCCGGTGCCGGTACTGTCTTTGGTGGTTACGCTAAAATAGCAGGTGCTGCTGTCAAAAGTGATGGTGTAACTGTTGGTGCCGGGTATAATGGGCGTACCAACGGGTTTTAGTTTTATGGTGTTGATGCCGGTGGCGCTGAAGTATCCCGAATCGGAAAAATACAGGCCGTTCTGCGTGTTGGATACTATGTTGTACGTACCCGCTGTGGCAACATTTACTTTAACCAGCACATAAGCAGTGTCTGCACTGGCGGCAAGGGTGCCGTTGGGGGCAATGCCATTGTAAAAAGTGCCCACTACTGAGTCCGTCATGCAGTTGCCCGAACTATCGTGCAAGGTGCCGGTGGCGGCATAACTGGCGCCGGTTTCAATACTAAAGTCTTTTTGACAGGCAGTGATGGTGATAACCATGCCCAATACGCCCAACAGGGATGCTGAAAAAATAGTACGCTTCATAATAAGGTGTTTTTTATATTCTGCCGGGGCTTAGAATTGCAGGCTAACAATTTGTACATATTGCTGCAAGAACAATGCCTTAAAAACGAAGTGGCACAAAAAAAATTGTGCGGGTATGCCGGGCTGTTTGCTGAGGGTGCCGCAGGGGCTGCCCGGCAGACTGTATTTTGTCAGGTTAGTAAATACTGCGTAGCTAGCCGGGGAAATAACAAGCACAAACCACAAATGCGATACATGCCGAGGGTATTTGAATTCTTGGGACACTAACCAATTGTCCCGAATCAGGAAGTGTTGGGGGTGATACTGCAATTTAAAAATATAGATAGATTGACTTATGGGGATTTTCAACCTATACCATCATCTATTATTTGAACAACAAGTGCAGACAAATCTCTATATATCACGATGGTAATATTTTGAGCATTTGCATGTTTCAGGATGTTCATTATGTATTTTTTAATCATATATAGTATCTCAATTGCCTGTAGTGCCATTACTTGCTAAAAAATACAATTACATTATTGTCGTTTGAGCTTGTCGCAATAATGTCTTTCTCGCCATCGCCGTCTATGTCAAAAATTGCAATGCCGTCAGAGCCTTTTCCTATTGGCAATTGTGCCGAAGATTGTATGCCATTTTTGTCCATGTAATAGACTGACAAAAAATTGCTGTTAAAATTACTTACTGCAACATCGTTAATGCCATCGTTATTAATGTCACCAATGGCAACTCTTGTTGGTCCAAGACCTGTTTCAAATGGAGAACCTTTTAACATTGAAAAATTTCCTTTCCCGTCGCCTAATAAAATGGTCAACCCATCTTTACCTGGCTTGCCACCTGAAATAGTTGGGGAATTGATAACAGCCAAATCTAAATTGCCATCGTTGTTTAAGTCGCCTATTGCTAAGCCAAAAGGGATAATTCCTGCATCAAAAAATCTTCTCTCAAATTTTCCTTTCCCATCGCCTAATAAAATTGTTACAGAATTTTCATCTAAATTCGTCGTTACAATGTCGGCGTTTCCATCCTTGTTGAAATCTGCAGTCCGTAACCGTTGATAAGGATGTTTGCCTGTTGCATAGTATACAGGGTTAATAAAATTCCCCTTGCCGTCCCCATTTAAAACAACAATGCTGTCAACCCACCAGCTATCAGTTGCTATGTCAAGATTGCCATCGTTATTAAAATCGGCTGTTATCACACCATGCGTATGAGGCTTCACCTGAACTGCCAAAGGAGAGTTGGGCGCTGATGAAAATTGCCCTTTGCCGTTTCCCGTCAACACTGTAAAAAATTTCCTTTCATGATTGGCTAAAGCAATGTCCAAATTGCCGTCTTTATTAATGTCAGAAATATTTATGTCATTGGGGAAGTGTCCTGCAAAAAATGGAGAGCCTTCAGCCTCAACAAATTTCCTGTTACCTTGATTGAGATAAATAGTTAAGCTGCTGTCTTCAATATTAGCTATCGCAAT
This sequence comes from uncultured Parafilimonas sp., assembly GCA_964598675.1. Classification (GTDB taxonomy): domain Bacteria; phylum Bacteroidota; class Bacteroidia; order Chitinophagales; family Chitinophagaceae; genus JABDFW01. Next base: position 5,530 of record CAZRDD010000119.1, on the reverse strand, counting down.
ATCTGGTTTTCCATCTTTATTGAAATCTGCGACTTCAACACTCGAAGCACCTTTGCCTGCATGCAGGATTATTTTATCGGCATTAATATTTTTAGTTTGGCTTTTATTGTCAGGGTTATTTGACTGTGAAAATATACAAGCCGTGAAACAAATAAGTAATGCTGTTATGAGAAAGATGTTTTTCATCGTGTTATTTTTTTGTCCAAATAATTTTATCAAGTGTAAAATTATCTAATGCAGAAAAAAATATTACTCCGCTTATCATTAATAATAAAAAAGTATGAATTGCATCGCCAAATAAGTCTGCGCGTTGGGTTACAAAACTAGCAACAGCCATATTTATTATCATTAAGAGGCAAGTAATTCTTGTGAAAAGCCCTGTCACTAAACACAGCCCACCAAAAAATTCAACTGTCTTTGAAAGATAGGCACTGAAAAGAGGAAAAGGAATATGATACCCGTCAAGAAAGTTTGAAAAATTTTGCATTTTGGTTGTATTATAGAAATTGTGTCCGTACCAAATGAAAATAATACCGACCCAAATTCGTAACAAACAAATAGCATTTGCCCAAATGGCTTCTGATTTTAATAGTCGTTTCATTGTTGTTATGTTAATTTAGTTAGGAGTGTTAAACGGCATTACAGGCAACGGTTGTATTGCCGCAAATCAATTATAACAACATGCGACAATTCAAGTAAGGTAAGCTGTATTTGCGAAATCTCACTCCCTTTCAAACCAAGTCGCACCCATCTATTTCCATTCAACTCTATTCGGAGAAGTGCTAAAATTCCGCTAATTATGCCCAGTTAACCACTGTCGCCAGGCGTTATGCTGCCGGCCCCCAAAAAAAAGCCCGCCGCTGCAACGTGTTGTTTACGTTACAGCGGCGGGCAGGTAAAATGTATATTACAATGCAGCTACTGCACAATTACATCAAAACTGCCGTTGGTAATGGCTGCCGTGTTGCCCGATTTATCTTTTGCATTACCGCTAAAGGTGCCAATAAGCTCCCTGGTGGCGCTGTTGTACGAGGTGATGGTAATGGTTATTTGCTGGCTGGTGCTAAAGTCGGCCTCGTAAATGGGCTTTGTTGGGCTGCTGAAACTTTGCAGGGAGAATCCTGTTGACGCACCTGTTTTAAAGCTGCCGCTGGAAGGTATGGTGGCAGAGGGCAGGCCAATTTGAATGTTTAATATCGAATCGGCGGTTGCGCTGGTGCCCGTAATGGATAAGGCGTTAATGCCAAGCGCTGAGGCAAGAATACCGGAAGCATTGTTGCCGCCAATAGTGCCGGAAGCCGTGGTGAAACTCCATGCCCCTGCCGTGGTGCTGCCGCCCCCGCCTGTACCGCCGCCGCCAGTGCCACCACCACCGGTGCTGCCGCCCAGGCCGGTGCCTGTACTGTCTAAAGTGGTTACGCTAAAGGTGCAGGTACTGCTGTCTAAGCTGATGCTGAAAACATCGGTACCCGGTATAATGGGGGTGCCAACGGGTTTTAGTTTTATCGTATTAACCCCTGTGTTGCTAAAATACCCCGAATCGGAAAAATACAACCCGTTCTGTATGTTTGATACAATGTTGTACGTACCCGCTTTGCTTACGGTTACTTTAACAAGCACATACGCCGTATCCCGCCCGGGGGTAACGCCATTGTAAAAAGTACCAACAACACTGTCTTTACCGCAACTGCCGCTGGTATCGTACAACGTGCCGCTGGCGGCATAACTGGCGCCGGTTTCAATACTGTAATCTTTTTGGCAGGAGAAAAAAATAACAATGCATGCTAACAGCAATGCGGGTACAGTTGAAAGGATGTTCCTCATAATCGTTTTTTTAAGGTTAGGCAGCGGATTAATTGCCGGTGCTTTAAAGTTTAATAACGCGGCAAGCAGGCACAAAATAGTTATTTTTTTGGTAAAGTGCAGGTGATGGGTCGCTTATTTTACCCGTTTTTTTGTGATGGTTTCGGTAATTAGCCTGATAGTAAAAGCAGCATGGTAAAATGGGTGCCTTTTGCGGTTGTATGGTATTGCTGCGGGCCAAAAAGCACAAAGAGGAGCCATTGTAAACAGGCCCTGCAACCGGCGGCACACTGTTGCCCGGCCTTGATGGCAGCCGCAAAAAAATAACCACAACGCTGTAACACGCTGTGGTTATTTTTTAAAGTATAAAACGGTGTTGCGTGGGTGGGTGTTTGCAAGGCACAACCTGTGTTGCGCCTGCCCACCGGCCCGGCGTAAAAGGTGGCTTATTTAATTTCGCCCACCATACCGGCAGGGTCTACCCAGGCATCAAACTCATCGGGGGTAACGTAGCCTAATTTAACAGCCATCTCCTTAAGGGTGGTGCCTTCCTTATGTGCTTTTTGGGCAATTTCGGCGGCTTTGTAATACCCAATTTTGGTGTTGAGGCTGGTAACCAGCATCAGGCTGTTATCCACGTGCTTTTTAATGTTGGCTTCAATAGGGGCCAGGCCAACGGCACATTTATCGTTAAAGCTTACGCAACCCTCGCCAATAAGGCGGGCGCTGTGCAAAAAGTTAAAAATCATTACCGGTTTAAACACGTTCAGCTCAAAATGGCCGGTAGCGCCGCCAATGTTAATGGCAACATCGTTGCCAAGCACCTGTGCAGCTATCATGGTAAGGGCCTCGCACTGGGTGGGGTTAACCTTGCCCGGCATAATGGAGGAACCCGGCTCGTTATCGGGTATAAACAACTCGCCAATACCGCTGCGGGGGCCGCTGCTAAGCATGCGTATGTCGTTGGCTATCTTCATTAAGCTAACGGCCACGGTTTTTAAAGCGCCGTGGGCTTCCACCACCGCATCGTGGGCGGCAAGGGCTTCAAATTTATTTTCGGCGGTAACAAAAGGCAGGCCGGTAAGTTTGGCAATGTTTTCGGCCACCAGTACATCGTACCCTTTAGGGGTGTTAATGCCGGTACCTACGGCAGTGCCGCCCAGGGCCAGCTCGCTAAGGTGAGATAAGCTGTTTTTAATGGCTTTAAGGCCGTGGTTTAGCTGTGCCACGTAGCCGCTAAACTCCTGCCCAACGGTTAAAGGGGTGGCATCCATAAAATGGGTGCGGCCTATTTTAACCACGTGCATGTAAGCTTTGCTTTTTTCGGCCAGGGTATCGCGCAGCTTTTCAATGCCCGGTATGGTGGTTTCCACCAGTATTTTGTAGGCGGCAATATGCATGGCCGTGGGGAAGGTATCGTTACTGCTCTGGCTTTTATTTACATCATCGTTGGGGTGTAAAAACTTGTCTTTATCGGTTAAAGCACCGCCGCGCAATACATGGGCGCGGTAAGCCACCACCTCGTTAACATTCATGTTGCTTTGGGTGCCGCTGCCCGTTTGCCATACCACCAGCGGAAACTGCTCATCCAGCGCACCGGTTAGTATTTCGTCGCACACGGTGCTTATCGCATCTCTTTTTTCGGCAGGCAGTACGCCAAGCTCGCAATTGGTTATAGCGGCCGCTTTTTTAAGGTAGGCAAATGCTTTTATAATGGGTTTGGGCATTTTGTTAATATCCTGCGCAATTTTAAAATTCTCAATACTGCGCTGGGTTTGTGCGCCCCAATACACATCAGCAGGTACCTTTACCTCGCCCATAGTATCTTTTTCAATCCTGTAATCCATGATGGCTGTTTTTTAGAAACGCAAAGGTAGGGGTTAGTTGGTTGTTTTACTATTTGGCCTGCTGCTTATTAGGCTGCCCCGGCGCACAAAAGCTGCGTGGGGCCGGGTAAAACCCTTATATTCATACCATGAAGAAACTGCTGCTTTACCTTATGGCCGCCCTGTATGTGGCCGCCGGTATTAACCATTTTGTACACCCCGCCATGTACCTGGCCATTATGCCGCCTTACCTGCCCTGGCACCTGGCGCTGGTAAACATTAGCGGTGTGGCCGAGGTGCTGCTGGGCCTGTTGCTGCTGCCTGTGGCTACGCGGCGGCTGGCGGCAGGGGGTATTATTTGCCTGCTTATTGCAGTGTTTCCGGCCAATGTGCAAATGACCATTAATTATGTAAACGAGCATAACCCGGCTACCTGGTTAACCTTTGCGCGGCTGCCGCTGCAAATACTGCTGGTATGGTGGGCATGGCAATATGCGGGGGTGAAGAAGGGGAGGGGGTAAAGGCTTTTGCGCTGAAAGGAAAACTAAATGCCCCAAACTGTACGGTTGCTATCTTTGCACCTGATGGCAGATGTACATACACCCGAACAGCGAAGCCATAACATGGCTATGATACGAAGCGCCAATACCAGGCCCGAAATGCTGGTGCGCAAGTATCTACACTCGCGTGGATACAGATATACACTGCACGACAAAAAACTGCCGGGCAAGCCAGACCTTGTGCTGCCCAAATACCACACTGTTGTTTTTATACATGGCTGCTTTTGGCATGGCCACACCAACTGCAAATATTATAAGGTGCCGCAAACCCGCACCGACTGGTGGCTGGCGAAAATTGGCCGCAATAAAAGCAATGATGCCGCAGCCGCAAGCGCTCTTACTGCATTGGGCTGGAAGGTTATCATAGTTTGGGAGTGCGATTTAAAACCCGCTAAGGCAGAAGATACACTGATAAAGCTTGAAGAAGAGATTGGGAGACGATAGTGCGTGAAAATTGTTTTAGCAAAATCATTATCAAACGACAGATTTTGCTAAAAATTTTATCCCCAATATTTAAAACGTGACTAATAGTACAATGTACTATTAGTCACGTTTTCCATTTTTACTAAATGGATATTAAAGTTCGGATCGGGCTACGCATTAAAGAGCTGCGTACAGAAAAAAACCTTACTCAAGAGGCGGTTGCTTTTAAAGCCGAGATTGACCGCACATTTATGAATCATATAGAGAATGCTAAAAGAAGCATCTCTATTACTACTCTTGAAAAAGTTGTATGTCATGGGCTGGATATGGATTTAACTGATTTTTTCAATACTGATTTATTCCTCTCCAAAAAGAAAGGAGGGCAGTTATGAAAGGAGCAAAGGTTAATCTGAAAGCCTACGCAGCGGCTGGAAAAAATAAAAAGAATAATGGTTTTACCCTTGAGGAAACTCTGCTAACCCATTATGATACGATTAGCGGTAAAGCTAAAAAAGTAGTTAAAGAATATTTTGAGTTAAGTATTGGTAAAGATGCTGGTATTGAAGGATTATTACTTGAGGAGGCTATTCAGCAATATTTGATTGAAGTAAAAGCAAATGTTCCATTTCCTGGGCCTGATGCTGGAGAAGCTAAATTTACATTTATTGATTTGTTTGCTGGCATTGGTGGCTTTAGAATGGCTTTACAGAATCTTGGTGGCAAATGTGTTTTTAGTTCTGAATATGATAAGTATGCTCAACAGACTTACAGAGCAAATTATGGGGATATTCCATTTGGGGATATTACTTTAAAGGAAACGAAAAGCCATATACCAAAATCATTCGATTTATTATGTGGAGGGAATCCTTGCCAGCCTTTTTCAATAGCGGGTGTAAGCAAAAAGAACAGCCTTGGCAG
>CAZRDD010000118.1:0-12106 GCA_964598675.1 uncultured Parafilimonas sp. | reverse complement strand
ACTATACCAGCACCAATTACTATTGCAGATTTCTGCATAAATACTCCTTTTATTTCTTATAAAGTTTTGAAAACAATGCCGACCCAAAAACCACCAGCAGTATGCCCCCTGCGGCGGCTACATAAAACAACATGGTAAAAAAATCAACCCAACTGTATTTAATATGTACCAGCTCCTTAACAAGCAATACTATTACGGTACCCATATACCCAAAAGCATCTGCTATGTACATTACAAACCCAACATTGCCCGGCACCTTATACGCTGCCAGCATACGCTCAAAATAAAAACAGTTATAAGGCACATACCCCAGGTACAGGCCAGAGGCGGCACACACTATCCAAATAACGGGCGATATGTAATGCAAATGATATAAAAACGTAGAAGCGGCAGCCAGCGCAAAACCAATAACTATTATAGTATGGTTTAACTGAAATGCCTTGTAATTGTTTTTTAGCAGAAAGAAGCCCCCTACAACCGCAAGTATAATAAGCGAGATGATAGTGCTTGTTTGTGCAAATATACCAGCGTTGTTTTGGTAGCCCGTTTCAGACCATAGCTCATTGGCAAAATCCTCGCTAAAATCGCGCAGTATGGTAAGCATAACATACGCTATAATAACAGGTATAAGGGCTATGCCAAAATGTGCAATAAAAGTTTTACGCTGTGCTTTATCCATAGGCAGCCTTACCGTGCGGTGAGCAATATCATCAGTTGTTGGTGCAGGGGTTTGCTTCAACAACCACGTGCTTATAAACAGGGGAATGATAAAAATACCCCCTGCGGCAAAAGGCATCCACCACTCAGAAAGGTGCATATCCAGCATCAGCCATTTGCCTGCTGTTTTAGCCAGGCCCGAAGCAAAAATAAAACTGGTGGCCAGCACAGCACCCAAAAGCTCAGTAGTGCGGCGGCCTTCCACAAAACCAAATACCAGGCCCCATATCATACCCAGTGGAAGGGCATTGATAAAGATGAATATAAAATTATACGGCGCAGGCACCACTGCAAACAGCAACAGTGCAAGCCATGATGTTATGATGAGTTTTATGATGGTTGCAGAACGCTTTTGGGGCTGCATGCCCGCAATAACCCTGATGCCCAAAAACTTGCTTATCATGTACCCAATGGCCTGCGAAATAACCAGTACGCTTTTATAGGAGATGCCCAAAAACGTTACCCCGCTAAAAGAAGCCGCAGTAAACGGCTTGCGAAAGCCATACATACAGGCATATACTGAAAATGCTGAAACTGATACATACAATACAAACAGCCAGGCAGGGGCTTGCTTCAACTTTGTTTTAATAGCCGTATCGCCGTCAAGCATAATATCGGGAGCCTGCATAGTGTTTGGTTTTAATTTATTTAACTGCATGGTATAAATAATGGCAATAACGCCAAAAATGCAGCGGCTGTAAGATAATACTTTATAATATATACCTTACAGCAACCAACCGCATTACGTAACTTGTAAAATTACCCGTACCGCTAACTACCGTCAACCATTTGCAAGGCAGCTAACTTTTATCTTTTAAATACTGGTTAATCAGGTTACTAAAATGTTTAATAGGCAGCAGTACCGCCTCCCGGCTTTTAGCTTCTTCATCCCACTTTCTAACTTTAATAATATCATCAAAAAAAGGATGGTTTTCAAAAGCGGTTATTTCCTCGGGTGTCATCAACCCGCCCTGCCACTGCATAAGTGTTTGCAGGCTGGCTTCAGACAGTTTGTTTTTATAACCGGGGTCGGTTGATACCAGGTAGCGTTTAGCAGCCACATGCTGCTCCACCATCGAGCATATCCTTTCGGAAAACCCGTTTTTGCGCAGGTAATCGCCACCAAGCCCTTCGTGGTTTATAACGCCATACTGGCCCATTGCTTCGGTTTTCATTTTATAACGAAGCAGGTGGCCAACATCGTGTAAAAAAGCGCCTATAACAAGCTCCATATCGCCGCCTACGCCCATAGCAAGCATACCACATTGCAACATGTGCGATGCCTGTGATACAGGCTCCCCATCATAATCTTCACTACCATGTTTTTCAAACAAACCCAGTATTTCGGCAGTTACTTCATCTGCGTGTTGTATTCGGTCCATTATTATTTTATTGGTTTATTGGTTAGTATAATTTATTTAATAATTGTTTCAACAGGCGGCATGGTGGGGTGCGCAGGTGTAAACTGCAGGCCAAGCAATGCCGCAAATGTAGTGGCAAACTGGCGTTGGTACAACTGCGGGTTATTGGTTACTTCGCCCAGCGGCCTGGTATCCGGCCCTATGGCAGCAATCCATATCTGGTCAGAACCCTGCACGTTTGACCCATGCGATGTCCATTGCTCTTTTACTTTATCGCCCCTGCCATGGTCGCAGGTAATAATAAGTGTTGTATTGTTTTTGTAACCAGGCATCGCCTGTATGGTTTGCCATAAATCGGCAAGCATGACATCCTCCGCATGGGCACTTTTAAGGTACTGTGCGTACATGCCTGCGTGGGCATAATCATCTGTTTCATCAAAGGCTATATAAAGCACTTTTGGCTGGTGTGTTTTTAAATATTCCCTGCCTGCAAAATAGGTTAACACATCGGGCCTTACCTCAATGGGTTTTGCCGTTAGCCATTGCATATCGTTAATAAGTTTAAGCGAAGCATCGTTAAAATTAAGGCTGTCGGTATCAGCATTCACATATATCCCGCTACGCCATTTGTTAAGGATATACGGGAAACAATCCCATGTACTAAAAGCAGCCACTTTGCCCGTGTACCCTTTTTGTTTGTTAATGAACTCCAGCACATTCTCGTTGTTGTTGCGTATTTTATCGTTTGAGTTTACAGCAGTATCAGGGTTGCCTGTAAATATCTCGTTATAGCCGGGGTAACTAAACCAATACCTATTGGCTACATTAACCAGGCTGCCTGCTGTACGGTTGCCATACAGTTGCCCTTGCTTTGCCACTGTGCCCCATAAAAATGGAAACAGCTTTTGCCTGCGTTCTTTAATATCATCGCTCCAGTATTTTTTTACAATAGCTTCAGAATCGTGGCTATATTTTTTGATGCTTAAAATACCGGTATCTATTCCGCCAAATATTTCCTGCCAGCGCATACCATCCATTGTTACAATAACAAGGTTTTGCGTTTTACGCTGCGCCGATGCAGCCATAAACAACAACATTAAAACAAACAGGGCTGTATAATTTTTTTTCATACTAAAATGTATTGCTGTTACTTACAGTATTGGTAATGCAGTTGCGAGAATAAAAATATTTTAAAAAATGGCGAAGCCTGGAAAGGCCCCGCCAATGTTATGCTAAAGAAAAAATGATATATAACAGGTTAATTACTTAACCAACCAAATATCCTGGTTAATATCGTCGCTACCACCAAACTGGCTTTTTAAAGCAGCAGCAAGGTTGGTTGCATTGGTGGTTGTTTCCTTGGTAGGATACTGCCACCTTCTTGGAATAACACCATTGTTACCTGTGCCCGCGCCAACGCTAAAGGTGGGAACACCTGTTCTGCGCCATTGGTAATATGCCTGGTAACCAGAGTTACGTGCATAAGCCAGGTATTTTTGGGTGAGTATTTTAGTAAGGTCGCTAGCATCGCCTTTAAGCTTAACCGCGTCCTGATTAAAATAGTCATCAAAGCTAAAATTGATGGAGTACGCAACCTCACTGCCAGACGGAGCCTGCAGGGTTACGGTATTTTTGCCATCAGTAATGCCATAAAAAGCAAACTGTGCAGTTACACCTTTTTTGTACCATGCAGCAGCATCACCAGAAACCCAGCCTCTTTTAATAGCCTCAGCTATATCAAAGCAAACTTCAGGATAGCTTAAAATGTAAGTAGGCTCGCCTGTATAACCAGAATAAAAATGGTTACGGTTATAAAGAGAAAGCTTACCTTCTTGTATTTGTGCAGCCATGTCGCTCAGCGCTTCACCAGAAGGAGCACCCACAAAACTGTTATAAGAAGTATCGCTAAAGCCTAAGCCACGTGCTGGCTCACCAAGTACCATACAACGAAGGTCGTGCAACTGGCCCAGGGTTGTTTCTAATGTAGCTGCAAGGTTCAGGCGTAACTGGTTATTACCAAGGTTGGTAATGTTATCAGGATAATAGTTGTAAGTGTTGTTATACACATACTGCAGGTTATCATCGTTGCTTGCAAATATTGGGTATTGTGAAGGGTTGTTGTAGATAGCAGCAAACTGAGCTTTAATGTTAAGATCAGCTTCAGAATCAGCTTTTTTGCTTAATTCAATCAGTACCCTTAATTTATAGCTGTTCACTACTTTCTGCCACTCAACCAATGCATCGCGGCCGTTGTTGCCAGCATATTTTCCATTAAGCGCTTCCTTGTAATAAAAATCACCAGAAAACTCAGCAAAACCATTGGTTAATAAACCGGATAAAATGGTGTTTGCAGAATCTAACCAAACCAATGATTGTTTGAAGATATCTTTCTGTGAATCATATTTAGGTGCAATATTGTTTACACCCTGTAAAGCTTCAGTCATTGGCAGGTCGCCAACTTTCTCGCTCATGTTTACAAAAAAGAATGCGCGCAAAAATAAGCCCATTGCACGGTAAGGATTATTATCAGTGCCAGTGGCCGTTTTTGCCTGCTTTTCCATAGCTACTACATTATTCAGGTCGCCATAGTTCAGGTTTGCGCTACCTGTCCAGTATGTATTATCACCATAGTAGGTGTAGTTTGAGCAAATAAACTGGCATTGCTTGTCTTCATCACCGCCCGGAAAAACAACAATATCGTTTAATATACCTCTGAGAATAACCCCTGGAGGTACGTTTAAAGGCTTGTTATTGTTTTGGGAATATTCATCAAACTTTTTTGAGCAACCCGCCACCAGGATAACCCCTGCCAGGATTGCCATTAGTTTAACTGTCATAGATTTCATATAATTATTTTTATCTGTTTTAATTTATAGCAAACAGGTTTTTAGAAAACAACGTTTACGTTAATACCGTAGCTTCTTGTTGTTGGTGTCTGCAAGTTGTTTTCCCTTCTTGTTGTGCCAAACTGGTCGCGGCCCGGAAACTGGTCAACATCAATATCATGAAACGCTTTGGGGAAGAAATATAAAAGGTTCCTGCCCACCAGCGATACATCTACTCTGCTTATAAATGATTTACCCAGCAGTTTTGATGGTAAAGAGTAAGTAAGTACAACTTCCCTAAGTTTTGCATAAGTTTTGCTAACAACCGTATGCTCAGCATCGTTGTAAAAACTGCTAACATAATCCTGTACCCAATGCAACGCTGTTCTGTTTGGTGTAAACTGTACTTTATCAGCATTGGTAATTAAACCGGTAACAGGGTCGGTAGTAAGGTTCTTTATACCGCCAACAACCTGAACGCCGTCGCCACCAAGCATTGGAGAACCATCGGAGTTGTATGCACCTTGATAAGTTGATTCACCCCAGTGTTGTGATTCATATAAACGTGCTGCGCCAATTTTACCAGTAGCAGTGTTTTCGCCACGGCCACCTTCTGTTAACTTACGCAGTACCCTGTCCTGTATCTTTCCACCAACCATACCATCAAACTGGAAAGAAAGGCTGAATGATTTATAAGTGAATTTGTTATTGAAACCCCAAGCCCAATCTGGGTCACCATTACCAATGTATTGTGCTTTAGGCAGGTAAACAGGGTTACCACCATCATCATGTATTACTTTTCCGGCAGGAGTTTTTGCTTCTATACCAGCAAACAACCTGTCGGTACGGGTACCTATAAGGTTTGGATAAGCTATTACACCGCTGTTTTGGCTAAGTGCACCACCAGCAAAAGCAGCAAATACTTCTTTGTAAGTACTCCAGTTTAACAACACATCCCAACGGAAGCTGTTTTTAGACTGTACAGGTGTACCTGTAATTGCAATTTCAGCACCAGTTCTTTTTGTAGTAAAACCATTTGTTACAATGCTGCTTAAACCACTTGCATCAGAAATGTCCTGGCTGGATATAACTGGGCCATCTTTGTACTGAAAGTAAGTAGCGCTTAGGCCAAGGCGGTTTTTAAGAAAGCGTATATCGCCACCAAATTCATAGTTACTCCTGGTTGAAGGTTTGGTGCTTGGGTTAATAGCATAACCGGGGGCACCTGCACCTGTAGCATTATTATATACGTAGTAAGGGTTGTAAGGCGCCTGTGCAAGTACGTAGTTAGGCCCATCGTAAGGCACATAATAACCACTGCCATAGCCGGTAGGGCCGCCAACACCAAGGCTTTCGTAAGCCGCACCAGCATAAGGCGAAGTACCACCGCTTTTAACGTTGGCATAGCTACCCCTTACTTTAAGGAAGCTGATGAAAGAAGGAAGGGTAACATAATCAGATATTGCAGAGCTTACTGCTACTGAAGGGTAGAAATAAGCATTATTACCATTTGGTAACGCCGATGTTTTGTCTAACCTGCCTGTTGTAGCTATGCTGAAATATTTTTTGTAAGTAATATCAAAAGAATAATAAGCACTCAACAATAACAGGTTTGAGTTAAATGAATAACCACGCAAAGATTTCAAAGAGTTTGTAAAAGTATACACCTCAGGTATAATCAACTGGTCGGTACTGGTGTAGCTTGAAGAAAACTTCATGTTACGGGTGCTTCCGCCACCAAATGCGCTGATGGAGATACCAGTGTTATTGATATTTTCTTTGTTGAAACGTACCAATAATTCGGTATTGTTTTCCCAAAGGCCACGGCGGTCTTCACGATAGTTACCATGGTTATGCTCATCACCATAAGGGTGTGCGCTCCAGGGTTCTTTTTCAGTCCTCAAAAGGTCGTAAGTAGTTACGTTTGAACGCAGCAACACATCTAAATTCTTATTGAATTTATAGGTAGCAGCAGCCCAGCCGTACACATCGTTTTTGTAATGGCCACGCAACCACTCATAACTCATAAAGTATGGGTTATGGTAACGTTTGTATTCCACAAAGTTGCTCTGCACACCTGCTTTACCAGGCTGCCAGTAATTAATAATGTTGGGGTCTTTAACGTTCCAGTCTGCACCAGTCCATATATCTATGTTATAGATGATACTGTTAGGGCCGTAAGATACATCCGGCGTATTTGGGGTAAACTGGCGGTTGTAGTTGATGTTAGCTTCAATTTTAAACTTGTCAGTAACATCATAGCTGCCTATCAGGTTAAAGTTCACTGTGTTAACACTGGTGTTAGGCGTAATACCCCTCTGGTAACCATCAGAAACCGACATGCGTATGCTTGAACGGTCTGTAGCAGCAGAAAAGCTAAGGTTATTGTTGGTTAACAAACCCGTTTGCAAAAAGTTTTCCAGGTTATTGGCACCACGGGCAACCCATGGGGTTGGTTTAATGTGCGATGTGCGGGTAGGCCCACCGGGAAACTCGCTATAGGTGTAAGTTTTTGTTGGGTCGTAAGCACCATCATATTGTGGTAATAACCTGCCATCTAACCTTGGTCCCCAAACGTCATAATCCTCATCGTTCAAACCGTCTACAGAGTTACCATTACTGTTGTAATCGCCAAAAGCGTCCGCCTGGTAATCACCACCACCATACTGGTTCTGTACTTTGGGTATTGCAATAAAGCCTTTGTTAAACTGTGTGCTGCTGTTATACTCTACGGTAAAGCCTTTAGCATTCTTTTTGGCCCTTTTTGTAGTAATAAGTATAGCACCGTTTATACCACGGCTGCCATAAAGTGCAGCAGCGGTTGGCCCTTTAAGCACCGTGTAAGTTTCAATGTCATCAGGGCTTATGTTCCAGGTATCGCTGTTAATGGGTATACCATCCACAACATAAAAGTTAAGTGGAGAACCGCGCAGCAATACGGTAGGCGAAGCCAGCAACTCCTGGTTAATACCTACGTTTAAACCAGCCACTTTACCAACCAGGCTGTTCATTGGGTTTGGCTCACGGGCTTTTAATAAATCTGCGCCTTTTACTTCCTGTACTGAGTAACCAATACGTTTGGCATCTTTTTTAATACCAAGGGCAGTTACAATAACCTCATTAAGGTTTTTTGAAGAAGGCACAAGCTCTACATTTAACAATGAAGAACCTGTAACATCAATCTTTGAATCCTGGTAACCAATAAAACTGATGGTTAAAACATCTCCTTTTTGAGATGAAATGGCAAAATTACCGTCATTGTCGGTAATTGTGCTTTTTGAAGAATTTTTACTGGTAATAGATGCTGCCACCACGGGGGATTTTGTTACCGCATCTGTAATGCGGCCTTTAACAATAAGCCCCTGCGCGTGCAACAGCAAAACAAAGAAAAAGGCTGCCGCAGTTAGCGTACAGGCCTTTACAATTGAAGTAAATTGCTGCTTCATGAATAGTTAGTTTTTAGTTTGTAAAAGTATTCAGAATGGATAGCCGTACGAAGAAGTGTAAATTAACAAAAAGTTAAGTAATTGTATACTTTTTGTATACTTAACAATAAAATAATTTAGAGCCGCTACACTTTTGGCGGGAAATGTTAAATTGGCCGCGGCTTAAATAAGGGGTTTTACGGGCGGGTTAAAGCTGGGGCTACTCCTCGTCAAAAAAATAAATCACCAGCATTTCGTAGGGTTCATCGCTAAGGCATTTTGTAAGGTGGGGTTTGCGGGCATCGTAGTAAAAAGTATCACCTTCCTCCAGCTCGTATTTTTTTCCTTCAATAGTATACTGGGCAGTACCCTTTATCATATAATTAAGTTCGTGCGCGCGGGTGGATACATAGCCCTTTTTGGCCCCTTTATCCTGTTTATGCAAAACAACGTCTACAAGCTTACCCTGGTGCTTAAAGGAGGTTATACGGTAATAATATATACCGTGCGTGTATTCTTTCTCCACCACGTGGTGCTGGCCTGCCTTAATTATTTTGGGTTCGTTGCTTTCCGAAATATCAAGGTTTTCAAAAAACTCGTTCAGGTCTACATTCAGTGCCTTTATTATACTTAATAAAACAGTAAGGGAGGGTATGGTGCGGGTATTTTCAATCTGCGATATAAGCCCTTTGGTAACACCTACATATTCAGCCAGTTGCTGCAGGGTTATCTTGCTTTCTTTTCGCTTTTGCTTTATCCGGTTGCTTATTTGCAGTATAACATCATTGCTCATTTCAAAAATTTACCAGTTAAATATAAACACGAAAAAACACAATTGCAGTGTTAAATAATTACGTACTTAAATGCATGTACTAAAAGTTTACTAATAGTAAACTTTTAGTACAAACCGGTTTTAAGCCCCAAAATGCAACGGTTATGTAAACCTGCATACCCTTACCGGGCGATAACGGCCAAAAAGCCCCCTTGGGGACTAAGCCAAAATTAAATTTTCGAAAAAAATTAAACAAATAGTTGTTTTAATTAAACGTTTGTTTAATTTTGTGTTTTCATTTTTAGGGCTATGACTATTACATACACAGAAAAACAAATACAGATACTAAAAACCGCCGAGCAGCTTTTTGCCCAAAAAGGCTTCGATGGTACTTCTGTGCGGGATATTGCCGATGAAGCTGGTGTTAATGTTTCTATGATATCCTACTACTTCCGCTCGAAGGAAAAACTGATGGAAGCCCTTTTTGAAGAGCGCATGGGGCATATTACCATGCGGGTGGAGGGTTTGTTGAAAGACAGCACCATATCCCCCCTTCAAAAAGTAAACACCCTTATCGATGATACTATTGGGCGTATTATGGAGCGCAAAAAATTTTACAGGATTGTTTTTTGCGAACAGATACTTAACAAAAACCCAATGATAATCAATATAGTAAATCAATATAAGATAAAAAATGTGTCTATCATCAGCGAAATAATTAAGGAAGGGGAAAGAAAACAGGTTTTTAAAAAGAACGCCGACGTATCGCTGATGATGAATACCCTGGTGGGCACCGTTGCCCAAACCATGGTTAGCCTGGATTACTACAAAGAGCTTAATAACCTGCAAAATATACCGGATGACGAATTTGAAAAACTGATAAAACGTAAACTAAGTATTCACATCAAAACCTTGTTTAAAGCAATATTGACTTATGAAGCATAAATTGTTAATCACAGCAATCATTCTTTCTTCCTGCGCAATGCTGGTACAAACCGCGGCAGCCCAGGATACAAAGAACCTTACGCTTAATGAGGCCGTGGAGCTGGGCCTCAAAAACAGCAAACAATTAAAAAGCAGCGGCGCTAAAATTGCCGAAGCTACAGCCATGTTACAGGAAGCGTCGGACAGAAAGCTGCCTGACGTTAATGTAAGCGGACAGTACCTGCGGGTAAACAGCCCCAACATTACTATGAAATCGTCCTCCAGCAGCGGCAGTGGCGGCGGTGGGGGCCTAAGTGTTTCGCAGGCCATGTACGGCATGCTAAGCGGCTCGTACACCATTTATGGCGGGGGCAAAATAAAGTACGGTATTGAATCTGCCAAATACCTTCAGCAGGCAACCCTGCTCGATTCGGCACACGACCGTGGCGATGTTATCATCAATATTATTGGTGCATACATAAACCTGTACAAAGCCAAAGAAGCCGTTAACCTGGTAAAGGAAGACCTTGAACAGGCTCGCCAGCGCGATGCAGATATAGCCAGCCTGGAAAAAAATGGCATTGTTGCCCGTAACGACCTGCTAAAATCGCAACTGCAAACCTCTAATGTGGAGTTAACTTTACTGGATGCAGAAAACAACTGGAAGTTAGCCAACGTTAATATGGACCTGTTGCTGGGCCTGCCGGAAACCACTGTGCTTGCTACAGACAATGGTGCCATGCAGCCACCGGCAGAACTAAAGTCTATTGACGAATATGAGCAACTGGGCTTTCAAAACCGCAAAGATATGCAGGCCCTTACCCTGCGTACCAAAGCAGCCGGTACCAATATTAAATCGGTAAAAGGCGATTACTACCCTTCTGTGGCTTTAAGTGCAGGATATATTGCGCTTGATATACCGGGCTTTTTAAGTGTTACCAACGCCGTTAACGCTGGTATAGGGGTTAAATACAGCCTCTCCTCCCTGTGGAAAACCAAAGCAAAGCTAGCAGAAGCCAAAGCCAAAGAAGACCAGCTGCTTGCCGGGCAGGAAATTTTAAGCGATGCCATGCGCCTGCAGGTAAACCAGGCGTACCAGGCATACCTGCTTAGCCTCAAAAAAATTGAGGTGTATAATAAAGCCATTGAGCAGGCCGCCGAAAACTACAAGATTGTAAAAAATAAATACGACAATACCCTTGCTACCACCACCGACCTGCTGGATGCAGATGTGGCACAGCTACAGGCCAAACTTAACCACGCTTTTGCTAAAGCTGATGCAGTAGTGGCTTACAACAAGCTTATACAGGCAGCAGGGCTTTTAACAGATAAACCAAGTAATAATTAAAAACTTAACCAACTAACAAAAGATATTGTTATGGAACCTAAAACACAAACAGCGGAAGCTCCGGCAAAAAAAACCAACAAAACCTTTCTTATTGTACTTATAGTGCTTGTGTTGGCAGGCGGCTGGTTTGGCATAACCAAATACAACTATGCCCAGCACCACGAAGAAACAGATGATGCAGAAGTAGAAGCAAACATAAGCCCCGTTATACCACGCGTACCAGGTTACGTTTTAGAGGTTAGGGTGAAGGATAACCAGAAAGTAAAAAAAGGGGATACCCTTATTATACTGGACAACAGGGATTTTAAGCTGAAGCTGGAGCAGGCTGAAGCCGCCCTTGCTACTGCCAAAACAAGCCTTGGCGCAGCAGAGGCTACTACAGATGCGGCCCATGTAAACATTACCACTTACCAGGCCAATGTTGCTACCATTGATGCGCAGATTGAAACAGCTAAAATAAACGTATGGCGCACCACACAGGATTATGAGCGTTATGCCAACCTTATAAAAGACCATTCTATTACCCAGCAGCAGTACGAGCAGGCACTTGCTGCCAAGCAAACGGCCGAACGCCAGTTGCAGGTTTTGGCGGAGCAAAGAAAACAGGCTGCCAGCCAAACAAACGCTGTTAAGTCTCAGACAAACGCTACTTCTCAGCAAATTGCGGTAGCAAGCTCTACCATTAAGCAGCGCGAAGTTGATGTGGATGATGCTAAACTTAACCTTTCGTACAC
>CAZRDD010000117.1:0-12207 GCA_964598675.1 uncultured Parafilimonas sp. | reverse complement strand
CTACTCTGCGCAGTTGTGTACTTTTTTACCATCGCTTGCTTTAAAATATATACAATTATGCCAGCACTTTGTATTTGTCGCTTTTTTTAATAATGCTTTTAAACACACCAAATAAAGCATTTACACAATACTTTATAATTATCGGGCAGGTATCGCCAACATACCGGTAAGTCTGTTTAATAATATATAAGCGGCATTAATACAGTTATAATTAACGTGTAGTATCAATTACTATGTACTAAACTTACCCATTTTTTTAAATGTTAAAAAAATACACAACTTCATTTGATTATTGAATTTTTGTTGAAAATGAGATTGATAAATTTGGAGTGTTAAGATTAACAAATTGTTATTTATAAAAAATTTATTTCCGTAGTACTGCTGAAAACAATGCGTCAGATTATCGCAGTGGGATATTCCTGCTGTTTGTAACACCAACCAAATACTAATTTTATGGATCAGAACGAACAAATTAGATTTCCAGTAAGATTACTGAAGAGAAATCAATTCTGTCCTGGCTTATCGCTGAAAAAAAAATTGAGCCAGGGGCTTTTATTAATGGCAGTTTCGCTTATGTTAATCTTGCAGGTGCAAACATTAAATGCACAAACAGCAGGCAAGATAACAGTAACCGGAAAAGTAATTGATAAGGTTACAGGGCAGCCAGTATCAAGCGCTTCTATCACTGTTAAAGGAGGCAAAAGCGGTGTTAGTTCAGGCGAAGATGGAAGCTTTACCATAAGCGTTCCGTCAGCATCGTCAACGCTTATTATTACTTCTGTAGGCCACGAATCAGTTGAATGGAAAGTGGCAGACGGTAGTGGTAATATTACTGTTTCGCTTACGCCAAAAAGTAAAGAGCTTGGCGAAGTGGTGGTAACTGCATTGGGTATTCAACGCTCGGTTAAATCGCTTACTTATTCAACACAACGTATTAATGGCGACCAGCTAAACGAAGCAAGAGATGCAAATTTTGCCAATACATTAAGTGGTAAAATTGCGGGCCTTACCATTACATCAAGCGCCAATGGCCCAGGCGGTGCTACAAGGGTTATATTAAGGGGTAACCGCTCAATACAAGGTAGCAACAATGCGTTGATAGTAGTAGATGGTGTTGCTATTGACAACTCAACGCCAGCAGGGCAGGTAAAAGACGATGCAGGCAGCAGTGGTGGAGGCCAAAGCGGCAGCGACGGCCTTTCGAGTATTAACCCAGATGATATAGAATCAGTAAACGTGCTTAAAGGTGCTGCAGGCGCTGCGCTTTATGGCACCAGGGCTAATAATGGTGTTATTATCATCACTACTAAAAAAGGTAAAAGTGGCAGGGTTGCAGTAAACTTTAACTCTGGCATTTCAATGGAAGATGCTTTGCAGTTGCAGGAGCTTCAAAATGAATACAGCCAGGGCGCTGGTGGTGTTTATTCAACATTAACAGGCACCAGCTATGGCGATAAAATTTCGGGCCAGCAGGTAACCGATTATCATGGTAACAACATTAGCCTGAAAGCTTACCCCAACAACATTAAAAATTTCTTCAGAACAGGTATGTCTGTTAATAATTCAGTGGGTGTTACTGCTGGTTCTGATAAAATACAATCGTATTTTTCTTACTCAAATAACTACATAAACGGTATAGTACCTACCAATAACCTTACCAGGCATACATTTAATGCAAGGATAAGCTACAATATAACAGACAGGTTATCGGCCGATGCAAAGGTTACATACCTTTTGCAAGATATTTATAACAAGCCAGGTGTAGGTGGCGACGGCCTTGTTGCAGCCAACCTTTACCGTATACCAAGAAGTGTAAACCTTGATGAATATAAAAACTACAAAACCATAGTTGGTGCCGTTGAAAAACCATATTACTGGACAAGCTCCGACCCTGTATATACCAACCCTTACTGGACGGTGTATAACGGTCATCACAACGAAGACAGGAGCAGGGTCACAGGCCTGGTTTCATTAAAGTACAAATTAACCAACTGGCTTAACATACAGGGCCGTGTAAGCAACGACAGCTATAATGATTTTATAACACAATCGTATGCCAACAACACGCCTAACTATGCCCGTAAACCAGGCGGCTATTACTCCGAAGAAACAGATTATGTTAACGAACGCAATATTGACTTATTGATAAGCGGCGCTAATAATATTACCCGCGATTTAAAAATTACCTATAACGTTGGTGCATCCGACCTTGTACGTGGTTTAAGGGTACGCCAGAATATTGCGAACGGCTTAAACATCAATAATAAATACGATTTAAGGTTTGCTACAGCATTAACAGCAACAACAGCAAACTCAAACAGGGAGTTGCAGTCTGTTTATGGTACAGCACAGTTCTCCTATAAAGACTATTTATACCTTGACCTAACTGCGAGGAATGACTGGTCAAGCACGCTACCTTCACCATATTCATACTTCTATCCATCTGTAGGCGTTACCTCTATTTTATCAGATATGGTGAGCATGCCTAAATGGGTAAGCCTGGCTAAAGTAAGGGCTTCTTATGCGCAGGTAGGTAACGATGCTGACCCTTATATGATTAATCAAACCTACAATTACATAACAGGCTATTATGGTGGTTATATTGCCAGCAGTTCAATTAAATCAATCGGTAACCTTAAGCCAGAGTTAACCTCGTCGCTTGAATTGGGTACTGAATGGAGATTGTTCAACAACCGTGTAGGTGTTGATGTTACTTATTACACCTCTAACTCTAAAAACCAATTGTTGAAAGTGGCAACACCTGCTTCTTCAGGTTTTGCAAGTTCTTACATAAATGCTGGTAATATTGAAAACAAGGGCGTGGAATTAATGCTATCACTTAAGCTTGTACAATCCAATAACTTTTCGTGGGATATGGGCCTTAACTACGCCTATAACAAAAGCAAGGTTGTTGAGTTAGACCCTTCTATCCGCTATATCTATCTAGGCTCTACTCAAAATGTTCGTACTGCTACACCAGTGGTTACAAAAGGTGGCGAGTTTGGTGATATCTACGGGTACAAATGGCAGCGTTTAAATGGACAGTTTGTTGTTGATAACAATGGGCTGCCAGTGAATGTAGACACAGTTGAAAAGTTAGGCAACTACAACCCTAAGCATACTGTTGGCTTTAGCAATACATTCAAATACAAAAACTGGTCGTTAAGCATATTGATTGATGGCAAATTTGGTGGTGTGGTTACCTCTGGTACAGCAGCACAGTTTGCTTATGCAGGCACCTCTGCGGCAACACTTAAATACCGCGATGCTGGTTCATGGCTTTTACCTGGTGTACAAGCAGATGGTTCAAAAAATACTACGCCTGTAAATGCTGAAAAATTCTGGCAAACAGTTGCGCAGGGTGATTATAGCTGGGGTGAGTTTTTTACCTACGATGCAACCAACATAAGGATAAGGGAAGTATCAATAGGCTATGATTTTAAAAAGCTGCCTGCGTTTCTTAAAGCTGCTAAACTTTCAATTGTTGGCAGAAACCTGCTCTTCTTATACCGTGGCAATGCAATACTTGATATTCCGGGCATTGGTAAAAGAAAGATGGATTTTGACCCCGAAGTTAGCTTTGGCAACAGCAACTACCAGGGTATTGAATACTACAACCTTCCATCTACAAGAAGTATAGGTGTTAATCTCAAATTATCATTTTAAAAATCAACTATATGCACCGTATATATATAAACAAGCAGTTATTCTCACTGCGTAACTGTATGTCTTTCCTTGTTATTTCATCAGTACTTCTGTTTGGTTGTACAAAAAATTTTAAATCAATCAATACTGATGCAAACTCACTAAGCAGCGTAGGCAGCAATGAGTACCCGTACATGTTTTCGTACGCATTAATGACTCCTACACTCAGCCCGGATAACTTTGAGATTGGCGAAGGAACCATTGCGTCAGTTTATTCGCAGTTCTTTTCCCAGGCAGCACATTCATTCCCTACTGACAGGTATGTTGTTGTGCAGCCTTGGATGCCTGCTTGCTGGAACCCTGTTTACATTAATGCAGCCCCACAATTAAAAACAATCATCAATAACACCGATGCTCAGTCTGCGGAGAACGCGCTGGCAAACATCTGGTGGGTTTGGATGTTTCACCGTGTAACTGATTACTTTGGTCCAGTACCATATTTTGATGCTGCATCAGGTAAAACATCTGTTGCTTATACGCCGCAGGATTCTATCTACTACGATTTTTTCAAGAAGCTTGATAACGCTGTAACGGTGTTAAAAAATCATAAAGGCGAAAAACCGTTTGGTACTTATGACCTGGTATATGGTAAAAAAACAGACCCTGTATCTGCGTGGATAAAATTTGCAAATACGTTGCGTCTTCGTTTAGCATTGCGTATATCAAAGGTTAACCCTACAGTTGCACAACAGCAGGCTGAAGCAGCAGTAGCAGCAGGCACCATGGATAATATTAATGATGATGCCTACATGCCTAAAAATACGGTTAACTACAATGAGTTTAACGGGCTGGCTGTTACAGCAGGCTGGGATGACATACGTATGAGTTCGGCTATGGAATCTATACTTAAAGGCTATAGCGACCCTCGTTTAGCTGTATATTTTCAACCGGCAGTGGCTACCGGCAAGTATTCAGGTGCAAGAAACGGTATGTACACTTCAGAAAAGATTATTGACCAGAACTCAAGGCTGTACACCTCCAACCTTGGTACACGCTGGACTTATTGGGATTTGAATGTGAATGACTGGAAAACCCACTACGACGTTCCCCAGGATATTATGCACGCGGCTGAAGCCTATTTCTTAAAGGCGGAGGGTGCGCTTAATGGCTGGAACATGGGTGGTGCATCAGCACAATCTTTATATGAAACAGGTATCGCAACATCTATGGCCCAATGGGGTATTACAGATGCAACTGTTATAAGCAATTATATTAAGAACACTGCAACACCGGTAGCGCTAAACGACTATTTTAACTCGCCTGCAGTAAACGATTATCCGGTACAATGGAGCGGTAATACCACCATGCAGCGCAAACAACTGGCGCAGCAAAAATGGCTGGCCCTGTTTCCTGATGGTATGGAGGGATGGTCAGAAGTTAGAAGGTCTGGCTACCCAGAGTTATATCATATTATCCACAGCGATAATCCTGATATTACACCTGATAAATTTATACGCAGGATGCCTTTTCTTACCACCGAAGTACAAACAAACGGTGCGGCTGTAACCAATGCTATACAAATGCTTGGCGGGCCAGACAATGTAACTACCCCTTTGTGGTGGGATAAAAACTAATGTTTACAGTTTAAAGCTGCCTGTTGCCTAAAAACACAGGCAGCTTTTTTATCGCCCTTATGTAACAACATGTTTGGGTTTTTATTAAGCTATTGTGTTTGGTAGCGTTACAATAAATGGTAATGACTACGATCATTAAAAAAGTATAGTTTTTATTTTTTTTTTTCTTTAGCAGTTTGAGATCAAGGGAAGGATGGTGGTCCTGTTTTGTTTATCATTACGGGAAAATGAGCGGGATATTATAAGCTTTGGAATAATACTCCCGCTCATGTTCTTCCCAATCATTAATGTTCTATAACAAACCTATCCGTTATAAAACGTGTTTTCTGCATTTGCCAGAAAGCTTAAATTACACCAGTTATATTTGTAATTGTGCTGCACCAGGGTGTTTTACTTATGAATACAGGAAAGCTTGCCAGATTTATTACCGTTAACCAGTGCCGTTTTTTATGAGGTATATTATATTATTTTGTTTTTGTGTATTTTTTTCACAAGTTGTAAATAGTCAGCAACATAATGCATTGTTGCCTGCCCCCCGCAACATTAGCTATAATGAAGGCAGACTGGCGTTGAAAGATATTTCTGTGTATGTTGCACCAGATGCAGCCCCTGATGTAAAGTTTGCGCTGCAGGAGCTGGTAGCCGGGTTTGAGAAACAAACGGGCATACTTATTAAAAAAGCGGCTTCTCCCGCAGGGGCATCGCTAAAATATTATATAAAGGAAAAAGGCTTTCTTTTACCAGAGGCTACAGATAATGTAAGCACTAACCACAGGGAGGCTTATACCATAAAAATTAATAAATCAACTGTTACTATAAATGCCAACACATCTACAGGCTTGTATTATGCAATACAAACCCTTAAGCAGATGGTTGAAAAAAATGATAATGTCGCCAGCCTGCCTTTTGCAGATGTGCAGGATGAACCAGCCCTGCCTTACAGGGGCGTAATGATGGATTTTGCGCATGGCGGGCTGCTTACGGTAGAGGAAATTAAGCGGCAGATTGACTTTTTGGCAACGTGGAAAACCAATCAATATTATTTTTATAACGAGGTGAGTATAGCCCTTAATGGTTACGAGGGTCTTAACTACAAACAGAGTTACAGCCAGGCAGCTATAAAAGATATTGTTTTGTATGGCAAACAGCGCCATGTGGATGTTATACCCTTTATTGCGTTTTATGGCCACCTGCACGATATGCTTAAGCACGAGAAATATGCATCGCTTGCAGTGGGCAAGTATGGCCATGAGGTGGACCCGCGCAAAGCAGAAACGCCTGCCTTGTTAAAAGACTGGATAAAACAATATGCGGAGTTATTTCCCAGCCCCTTTATTCATGTTGGTTTTGATGAAACGTGGGAAACAAACCGCCTGACAACCGAAGGAGACTCCTCCATACATTCAGAAGCCCTTTGGCTAAAACACTTGATAGGCATACGGCAGGAGCTAAAAAAGTATAATAAAACCGTATTGGCCTGGACAGATATGAGTAGTTATTACCCCGATATTCTGTCAAAGTTTCCGCAGGATGTAATACCGGTAATATGGGAATACTCGCCAGACAGTGCAGCAATTTATCATTATCTGGACCCTGTATTAAAATCGGGCAGAAAATTTTTTATACAACCAGCCGTTTCCGGTTGGGGCCACATTTACCCGGCAACAGCCTATACTTACGAGAATATTGACCTTTGCCTGAAGACGGGCATAAAGGAAGGCTCGCTTGGCTTTATAACCTCTGTGTGGACAGATGCGGTGGAGCCGCTGGTACGCCCCTCCTGGCCGTTTATGGCGTATGGGTGCATTGAGGCCTGGCAGGGGGCTTCCCCAAGCAGGGATAGTTTTGAGCAGGGATATGCTGCCATTTTGTTTCCCAAAGCGGCGGATGAAATTAAAAAGGCTTGCAACAACATGGCCGGGGCGGTAGAACTTTTGCAAAAATGTTTTGGAAAAAACACCAGCAATATGCCCGGGGGAACGATTATTGAAAGCTGGTCTAACCCCTTTGACGAATATTATCTCAATATTACCAAAGCCAATATTCAAACCCTTAAAGATGTGCGGTTGAAGTGCGAAGAGGCAGAAGAACTGTTATTAAAAGCGATGGCAAAGTCTGGTGCTGGTGATCAAAGCTTTATTGAATCGCTAAGGGTAACTGCAAAGCTTATGCATTATGAAGCCAGCCGTTTTTTATGGGCAAACGTTATTTGCGAGCGTTGGGATAATGCCATGCTTAAAACAAAGACTAACAATTTTGTGTTTTACGATATTGGCTATATATGCCATGGACTTATACAGGATATGATGGACGAAGAGGGCAGCCTTAAAGATGATTATGCCCATGCCTGGTTGGCGGAGAGCATGCCTTACAGGCTTAATACAATGCTTGGCCGTTTTGATGTTGAATATGGCCTTTGGCAAAAGCTGCTGCTGAAGGTAATTGACCACCGCATAAAGCATGACAAAGATTATGTGGCCGATAAATCGTTTGCAGAATTGTTTAAGCCTGACTTTTAAAAAAAATACCCTCAAAATCAATAGCCAGGGCTATACAATAATGATTGAAAAATGTAATTTACAGGTTAGTTTTTTGTAGCCTATTTATTTAATGCTGATGAAACCGCAATTACATAAACTTATAGCAGAGCCAGACTCATCATTCGTTTACAAATGCTGGCAGTGTAATTATTTTGATAAGCCGTGGCATTTTCATAAAGAGTATGAAATGACCCTCATCAAACGGTCGGAGGGTACGCGTTTTATTGGCGACCAGGTAAGTTTATTTCAGCCGAACGACCTGGTACTTATAGGGCCCAACATACCCCATTTGTACCGGAACAATGAAGAGTACCACAAAGACCACAGGCTGGTGGCTAAGTCAATATTTATCCATTTTACAGATGATTTTTTGGGCAAATACTTTTTTGACCTGCCTGAAATGAAGCTGGTACGCCGGTTGCTCGACAGGTCGAACCTGGGGTTGGTAATACATGGCAGTACCAATGATTATGTAAGAGATAAGCTGGAGGAGATGCAGCAGGATGAACCCATAAAACGCCTGATGAAACTGCTGGATATTTTAATTGTACTCTCTACCAGTAAAAACTTAACCAACGTATTATCGCAGGAGTTTACGGTGGATGATAACAAGGATGCTGCCCGCATTGATATTGTATTTCAGTTTATCATGAAAAATTTTAAGAACGAAATTTATATTGAAGAAATAGCCTCTAAACTAAACATGAGTGTGGGGTCTTTTTCCCGGTACTTTAAGCATCATACACGTAAAACATTCTCTAATTACGTTACCGAAATAAGAATAAGCCATGCCTGCCAAATGCTTATTGAAGACAGGTACAGCGTTTCGGAAATTGGCCATCTTATTGGCTTTGAAAACCAATCAAACTTTTACCGCCATTTTAGAAAATATACCAACGTAACCCCGAAGGAATATAAAGCAAGATTTTTTGCAAACCATTAATGCAACCTGATACCAGGGGATAGACTTACCGCCATACACAAAAAAGTAAAGCTTTTCTTTATTAAAACCAAGTGTAGAAACAGAAGGTTTTGTAAAGAAAAGCTTACTTTTTAAATAATAAACAACCAAAATGAAAAGCTACTTTCCTGTAGAAACAGGCTATAATTATACTATTATATCATACGGTTAATGGTGCTTCCAATGTTTTCAATGGAAACCTCTACAACATCGCCTGGTTTTAGCCAGGGTGTACCCTTTATGCCCATAGCAACACCTTCTGGTGTGCCGGTAAGTATAAGGTCGCCCGGCTCAAGCGTAAAGTGTTTAGACAGGTCTTCAATAATCTCAGCAACGGCGAAAATCATGTCGGCAGTATTAGACTGCTGCCTAAGCTCTCCATTCACTTTTGATTGAAGGGAAAGATTTTGCGGGTTGGGTATTTCATCATGGGTAACAAGGAATTTGCCCAGCGGCAGAAAATGGTCTAACGTTTTGCCCATCAGCCATTGGCTGCTTCTAAACTGCAGGTCTCTGCAGGAAAGGTCGTTGGATACGCAGTAGCCCAAAACATGCTCAAGAGCATTTTCCCTTGACACATTTTTTGCTTTTTTGCCTATCACAACGCCAAGCTCAACCTCGTAATCAAATTGTGTACCCACGGCGCCAAGTGCTACATCGCCACCAAAGTCAACCAGGGTGTTATTGTATTTTGTAAAAACAACCGGTATGGTGGGTACTGCCATGCCACTTTCTAAAGCATGTTTTTTATAGTTCAGCCCAATGCAAATAATCTTTGACGGGTTAGGCGTGCAGCTTGCAATTACCAAATTTTCTTCTGGTGTAAAATATTCGGGCTTGTTTTCTGCACCTGTAAGCACCTGCTGCAATTGTTGCAGATGGTTATTGGTAAGTTTTACAGTTGAATACAACACACCGTTTATAGCCGCCTGGTATTTATCTACATCAAAAACGCCGTTTTGTGTTAAAATGCCCAGCCTTAGTTCCTCCTTATCCCTGAAATATAAAAGTTTCATGTAACGCGTTAAATAGTGTTTTTAATAGGTAGCCCTGCCGCCGGAAAGATCGAAAGTGAAACCTGTTGTAAAGCTGTTTGCTGGCGATACTATGTAGGCTGCAAGATTAGCAGCTTCTTCAAGTGTGCCGCAACGTTTCATTGGTATTTTGTCGGTCATGTATTTAACCTGTACTTCCGGCATCATATCTACCAGCGGGGTACGTATAACAGCAGGTGCCATTGCATTAACCGTAATACCGCTTTCAGCATACTCAGAGCCCTGCACTTTGGCCATACAAATTACAGCCGCTTTTGAAGCAGAGTAGGCAAGCATACCTGCGTTGCCCTCTTTACCGGCAATAGATGCAAGATGTAATATTCTGCCATACTTTTTCTCAATCATGCTGGGTAATACCGCTTTTGATGTAAAGAAGCTGGCCATAAAATTTACATCAAATACCTGCTGCAGGTTTTCGTAATTTACCAGGTGGCTTTTTGTATTGGTTATACCGGTAATGCCAACACAGTTTACCAGTATTTCAATTTTGCCTTCTTTATCAAGTATGTTTTGTACAGCCGCTTCAACATCTGGCTGTATGGTTACATTAATAGGTACTAATACAACATTCTCAGTAGTGCTGAAGTATTTTTCAAGGTTTTCTTTGTTCAGGTCAAACGCATACACTTTTGCTCCGCACTCCAGCAGTTTAAAGGCAATTTGTTTGCCTATACCAGAAGCAGCGCCCGTAACTATGGCTATTTGATCTTTTAAACTATATGGCATGATGATATTGTTTCTTTAAAATATAAATTACAATTCCTTTGCCAGTGCAACAACGCGCTGGTTTAACTCGCTGATATAACTTTTTGAGGATGCATCAGGTATATAGGCTGCCTTCCTGGCGATGCTGTTTTTAAGTACGCCCCTTGCCATCAGCAGTTCTTTCTCAGCATAGTGGAACAGCTCCATGTTCTGCAGGGAGAAAAATATTTGTGGCATAACTTTTTCAAACAACGTAAATGCTTTGTCATGCTCGCCCTGCTTTCTTAACAAGAAAACTTTTTGCAGAATATCCGCAACGGCAAGGCCTGGCATAACACCAGCAATGCCTACTGGTATCAGCTCCAGCATATACAGGCCGCCCCAGCCTTCAAACAAGCCAACTTTGCCTTCAGTAACTTTTACAATTTCTTCAAACTTGGGGGCGCATAAAGGTTCTTCCAGTTTAAGATATTTAAAGTTGGGGTGAGCATCCTGCAACCTCTTGATAAAAGATGCGCTTATAGAAGCACCACCTGGGTTGAAGTCCTGTATTAGCACTGGTGTATTGGGTATAGATTGCAGAAAGCCTGAAAGGTATTCCATCAATGAGTTTTCAGGCAGGCTGAATATTCTTGGTACGGCAAGCGAAACAATATCGGCACCGTTTTTAACATTGGCCTGTGCCAGCCTTATGGCCGATTTAAGAGAGGGGTGGTTGGATTGGGCAACTATTTTAATTCTGCCTTTAGCCTGGTCAACCGCAATTTTTACAACCTGTAATTTCTCATCATCAGTTAGTTTGTAAAACTCACTTGCGTATGCAGGCAGGCAGGCTGCCTGTATACCACATGAACAGGCAAAATCCACCAGGCTTCTTAAAGCTTCTTCATCAATCTCTTCATTCTCAGTAAAGGGGGTAGGTATAATAGGTACTACCCCTGATAGTAATTCATCGTTCAAATTCATGATTCTCTGTTTAAAAAAATTTATAATGCGGTTTTAGTTTCTTTTCTGCGGCTTTCAATAATGGTGAGTAAAAGCATGGAGCCTAAAACAAGCACACCGCCTGCAATTGCCTGTAAACCCAATTTTTCGCCCAGCCAAACAGCAGCTATTGGCAAACCGAAAAAGGTAATAAGGTAGTTGGATAAAGCCACGTCCGTAGCTTCCAGGTTTTTGAGAGCGATGAAAAACAGCACCATGGATAAAAAATTCTGGAAGAGCGTAAGCGAGCCCATGCCTATCCATGTATCGGTAGTAAACGAGGGGATTTTTGAGAAAATATCCGGCTCGTAATACAGCACAAAAGGTGTTAAAAGTATCACCATAATCAGGTAGGTATAAAATACCAGCTCCATGCCTGTGAACTTATCAGCAATTTTTTTACAGCCAACGTTGTAATAAGCATTGCCAACAAGCGCAAGAAAGATGATGAGGTTGCCCAAAGCATATTTTGAACCTAAGTTCATTTGCTTTATATCGTTGGTGGAGCAGAGTATAACGCCTATGATGGATATGCCAAAACAAACCCATCTTATTTTTGTCATGCTTTCCTTTAGGATAAGGAAGGCAAGAAAAGCAGTTAATACCGGCAATATCAATACAATGATAGCTGCGTTACTGGCAAGTGAATACCTTGTACCAACCGTCATTAATACCTGCGATGG
>CAZRDD010000116.1:8375-12210 GCA_964598675.1 uncultured Parafilimonas sp. | reverse complement strand
TGTTGCCTGGGTTATACAACTGCGGAAAGGATTAGGGGTTACCGCCATGAGAGATTACGTTTCCTGGGGCTTGTACATTTCACTGCTATTCTTTTTTGTGGGGGTAAGTCTGATTGGCGCATTGGTTTCCTGTGTGCTGCGTATGTCCGGCGCTAAATGGCGTTATCCGCTTATCCGCATTGCAGAAGCAGTTACATTATCCGCCATTTTCTTCGCCGGGTTTATGCCCGTATTGGATATGGGGCGCCCTGAACGTTTATACTTTCTCATAACACATGGCCGAATTCAATCACCCATCTTATGGGATGTTGTAGCCATCGCCACTTACTTTATAGGAAGTGTAATTTATTTCTACCTGCCGCTGATACCTGATTTAGCCATCATGCGGGACAAACTAACAGATGCACCAAAATGGAGAAAAAAAATGTGGCGGTGGATGGCTGTGGGCTGGGAGGATAATTTACTCCAACGGAGACTCTTGAAAAAAGCAATGCTCATTTTATGTATCGTGATTTTGCCGGTAGCAATATCTGTACACACCATCAGTGCATGGCTGATAGCTTTTACGTTACGGCCCGGCTGGAACTCTACTATCATGGGTCCTTATTTTGTATTTGGCGCTTTGATGGCGGGTACGGCCATTATGATTTTAATTATTGCTAAGCTCCGTCATGGATATAGGTTGGAGCATTACCTGACACCCAAACATTTCAACAACCTATCAAAAATATTACTGGCATTGACCATCTTTTATCTCTATCTCAATATTAATAAATATGGAGTACCTGCTTTTAAAATGGCAAAGGAAGAGAAAGCAGTGCTAGAAGATTTGTTTTATGGTAAAAATGCTTCCCTGTTCTGGTTTACACAAGTTGTTGGCCTCATCATTCCGATTATCATGCTCTCATTTAAAAAAATCAGGCAATCTGTCAAGTGGGTTGTAGTAGCATCGGTAATGGTATTGCTCGGCGCTTTAATCAATCGTTATCTGATTGTTGTTCCAAATATGCTGCACCCCTTTGTACCCATTCAGCATGCACAACCTGGCTTTGCATCATACTACCCCACATTAATTGAATGGACAATTACAGCTTCATCATTAGCGGGATTTGTATTGCTGATTATTCTTCTCTTCAAACCTTTTCCTGTAATTACCATGTGGGAAGTAATTGAAGAGGTAGAGAAACGTGGCGAAGAAGAAATTGGGGTTGAAAATATTGTAAACTTTCAAAATATTCCCGGTCATGCAAGTTAATAAACAATATATCATCATCTTATTGTCATTCCTGCTGACAATGACCGTAGCTGCGCAGGATGAAAAAATAAATGGAAACATTGCGCTGCAGATGGGCTTAAACGACAGTATGCATGTTATAACAGCTACGGTTACCAATATTACTACTCAATTGCCTGTTAAGGACGTTGAACTGACTTTTTACATTCAACGGACTTTTGGATTAATGAAAGTAGCTGAAGGGACAACGGATACCACCGGTATTATTTCTGCCGAATTCCCTTTAGATATTCAGGGGAGTGATTCATCAGGAAAAATGACCTTATTGGCCAAAGTGTACGATAGTGATGTAATGAATGATACTGCATTCCAGGTTGTTCTTAAATCCAAGCTTTCTTTCCCGGCCGATAAACCCATACCACCTTCCATTGCGGGGGCTCATGCTCCCTGGTGGCTCGTTATCACTTTTACGGCAGCAGTAGGCGCAGTATGGTTATTATTTGTGTATGTAGTGTATTTAGTGTACAGGATCAAAAAAGCTTCAATGATAAAAATCAATTCATAACAATTAAAATAAAAAATCATGGAAACATTAATTAAAAACATTTTTGAAAAAAAACTATTCGCTGTTTCCTTACTGCTGTTGATAGCAGTAATGGGTAGTGCGTTCTTGTATCAGCAAAAGGAATGGAAAGCTCCTGCAACTGCTGATGCAAAGAAAAATCCTCTTACTGCTGACGTAGCAACTTTAGCGGCTGGCAAAAAGATATATGTTAGTGAATGTCTATCCTGCCATGGAAAAAAAGGTAAGGGTGATGGCGCTTCAGCAAAAGACCTGGATATTCCCGCCGGTGACTTTACTAAAGCAACTACACAAGGCCAAAGCGATGGTGCCCTTTATTGGAAAGTGTCAGAAGGAAGAAAACCAATGCCATCCTTTAAAAAGAAATTAAATGAAACACAAATATGGCAATCCATTGTGTATATGAGAACATTAAAACAATAATATATGAAAAAGAAAATCATCATTCCGCTAGTTGGCCTGCTGTTGTTTTCAACAGTAGCTTTTAGCCAGGAATACAATCAGGAATCTATAGACAGCCTGATACAAAGTAAAGTACAGAGCCAAGTGTCACGCAACAGTAAGTTTTTAATTTCGGGGTATACAAACATGACCGCACAGTTCTCAAAAGAGAAATCTTCTTTTTCTAATATAAGCCTTGTGCCAATTTTATTGTGGAAGCCACACAAAAATATACTGGTAGAGGCTGAATTAGAAACAGCACTTGAAGGTAGTGAAACCAGAATTGAACTGGGCTATGCCGATGTTTCATTTTTTGTAAATAAATACCTTACCATCCGTACAGGCAAATTCATTTCACCATTTGGTATTTTCCAGGACAGGTTACACCCATCATGGATAAATAAGTTGCCGACATTTCCCGTTGGTACGGGTGAAGATGAACTGGGTGTTGGGCCCACATCTGAAGTGGGTGTTGACTTTCGTGGTGGTGTACCGCTTGGTTCCTCAAAAATGAATTACAGCGTGTTTTTGGCTAACGGTGCACAACTAATTACAGACCCTTCTGATCCTTCAAAGCAGGGAACGCTTACTTATGGCAATGCGGAAGCTATCAGCAAAAAGCTTACAGTGGGTGGCAGGTTGGGTTTATTACCGCTATCAAATTCGTCATTGGAACTGGGTGTTTCTTACCGGAACGGAAATGTAGGTAATGCAAATTCAGATTACAAAAACGTAAATGCCCAGATCTATGCACTTGATATGTCTTATGTAAAACAACTTGATTTCATAAAAGGCTTGTTTGATGTAAAAGCGCAATGGAACAAAGTAAATATCGATAAAGCAGAATACATTGATCCATCTGACCTAACCGGCAATACTAAATACACATTCGACAATAAAAGAAGTTCCTTTTTTACCCAGGGGGCTTACAGGCCAAGTATGTCACAAAGTAAATTTCTCAAGAAAACGGAACTCGTATTTCGTTATGCAGGATTCAATCCCCCTGATGGAGCAAAGGATCTGGAGAAAATAAAGCAATACACATACGGTATTAATTACTGGTTTAACTGGAGAACAGCACTCAAAGCGGCATACCAATCACAGAAAGATAATAACGTATTCTTTTTACAGGTAGCTGTTGGTTTCTAATTCATTATTCTAAAAACAAATTATATGAAACGGAATACAATTATAATATGCGTTGCTACTTTAATTGGGATAACTGCTATAGTAGAAAGTTGTGTATCCACCAAAGTAACAGATAAAAGTGGTACAACCTTGTGGAGTGAAAACTGTCAGCGTTGTCATAACACACCTCCAAGTTCAGCATTTACCAATACACAATGGGAAGTGATTAATACCCACATGCGTCAACGGGCTATGCTTACTGAAGACGAGTACAAAAAAATAACCGAATTCATGCAGGCTGGTGAATAAAGTACTGTACATAAAAAGAAAACAGATTTTCGGATGAATAAGCCAAAACGGATGACAGTAAATAGAAAATAAGTAAAACTATGAAAAAGACACTTTTAATATCAATGGTACTGACAATGTTAACAGGCACTGTCCTGGCA
>CAZRDD010000116.1:4831-8365 GCA_964598675.1 uncultured Parafilimonas sp. | reverse complement strand
AGAACGTGATTGAAGACAGGGGTTATTTATTGATGGAAAATGGTAAGGTGCTGCTTATTATGGATGAGACGGGAATGGGAATACAAATGGAGAATGATATGACTTTGAAAAACGGAACTATTATTAAACCGAATGGTTCCTATCAATTACAGAGTGGTATACAGTTGCAACTGCAAAATGGACAAGTGATGGATGCAAATGGTGCTGCATATAAGTCTGAGCGGAAGTTTCTGAAAAAAACGCATAGGAAAAAGGTTGAAAAAACGAAAGGTCAAAATATTCATTCAAACGGACATCCGCAGCATGATAATGGAAGCAGCAGTCATCATCATTAATGATTATTCTCAGGCAAATGCGGTGTGCAGTTAGCTTACCGTATTTGAGGCCTGAGGTAGTGGTAGTTCAACGATGGAATAAATAGGCGATAAAATTATTTAGAACTCAGGATTTTTAATTAAGTGAATAAGCATGCGTACAGGTTTAATGATGATATGGCTATTAAGTATGGGAATTAACTCAGCCGCACAATTATATCAAACCCAATCCGGCACCATACAGGTATATGGAAGGTATAAGGGTGCAAGTGTGACAGCAGTGAGCAATCACTTGTTCATGCACTTGAATTATGACAGAGCAGAGATGCACATGCGGCTGATGGTTCCCACCCTTCTTACAGAGAACGATTCTTTAAATGAACTACTGCAGAAACAGGCAAGGCAGGAATTAGCTTTTGATGGTAAAATGAATATTGCTTTTGTTCAAACCAAAAGCCACCCCAAACAAAAGTTTACAACACAGGGCATGTTATTTTTAAACGGAACCGGGAGGCTATTTAGTTTCAGCTCTGTATTGAATCATTTACCAAGAGGAAATGCAAGTTGCATTTTATCAGGTGAATTTGTTATTGACCTGAAGCAATTCAAAATCGAAAATCTTCTTCCGGGAGAAGAAAAAGTATTAGTAAAATTTAATCAGCTTGTTTTAAAGAAACCTGGAGAGTAGCAATGATTAATAAACCTCTTAATATATAAGTTATGAAAAAGAATAAATGGATAACAGCAAGCATTCTCATTGTGATGCTGGTTGGTTGCAGTACCACTTATAATGCTGTATCATCAGACTATGACAGGTCTGTTGATTTTACCCAATACAAAACATTTGCATGGCTGCCAGACAAGGCAGATACCGGCAATACCCGTTATAATAATGAAATTATAAGGAATAATATCCGCAATTATTTTGGGCAATGCATGAGTGACCGGGGGTATAATTCGGACCTCGAAAATCCTGATCTGCTGATGCAGGTGGTAATTACCAATGCTAAAAAGGAAAGGGTAATTACTTCCTATCCATCATCTTATTACTACAGCCCTTATTATTATGGAAGTCATTATTACTCGCCTTACCGCTTTGGTTATTATTATAATAATTATCCTTCTTATGGCTATGGATATTCCCGTTTTCCGGGTTATTCAACTACTCAAAAACAGGAATATGTTAATGGTTCCATCACTTTAAATCTTATTGACCGTAAAGCAAATAAATTGGTTTGGAGTGGTACTGCTGAAGGTGATATTTATGACCCTTCACAGATAAGTAGTGATTTGCACCCGGCAGTACATCGTATTCTGGATGAATATCCTGTGAAACCATTATTAAAACGCAGTCATAAAATCAGGTAGTATGATCACCGTAATTATGAAACGAAATTTTGCAAATAAAACCGACAAAATAATTAATGGAAAAACCGGAGAGGGGCCTGTATTACGCAGGTGTTTAAATAGCATTCAGGCGATAGCAAAAATGCAGGTCTTTCTTTCATGAATATGAAATAATATAAAAATGAAAGTTATTAATCAACATACGCAACATACAAAGCATTCACTCCATTTCAGAGATCTGGGTATTGATACCAACCAGGAACATGTGGTATTTATGCCCGCAAGCTGTCATGTGTGTAAGTCAGAAGGTTTTCAGGCACTAACAAGGCTTTCTGTTTCACTTAACGGCGTTACCATAATTGCCGCATTGAATATAACCAATGATGGCTTATTGAAGGAGGGCGAAATAAGCTTATCCAAAAGTGCAATTCATAAATTGAATGTACAGGATAATGATTTACTACATGTAGCACACATGGAACCATTACAGTCAATGAGAAATGTGAGAGCCAAACTATACGGCAATAGATTGAACCAGGATGAATATGATAATATTATACAGGATATAGCGGATGAAAAGTACTCCAATATTTTTCTTTCCACATTTATAGCGGCTTGCTCAGCTACCAATATGAAATTGGAAGAAATCTGTTATCTCACAATGGCAATGATAAAAGCAGGGAATAAATTGGAATGGAAAAATGAAATCATTGCAGACAAACATTGTGTTGGTGGTTTGCCGGGAAACCGCACCACCATGATTGTTGTACCCATTATTGCATCTCTTGGAATAATGATTCCTAAAACATCATCAAGAGCGATCACATCTCCGGCTGGTACTGCCGATACAATGGAAGTATTAACGAATGTAAGCCTGACCCTGGCACAGATGCGTAAAGTGGTGGAAAAAGAAAATGGTTGCATTGTATGGGGTGGAGCCATGAAGCTGAGCCCTGCAGATGATATTATTATTAAAGTAGAAAGGGCATTGGATATAGACAGCGAAGGCCAGATGATTGCATCCATCTTATCAAAAAAAGCGGCTGCCGGTGCCACTCATTGTGTAATTGATATACCGGTTGGTACTACTGCAAAAGTGCGAACGGTTGATGATGCTATCTCCCTGACTCTACGCCTAAAGAAAGTGGCTGATTACATTGGATTGAATATACAGACAATTTGTACTAATGGGACACAACCTGTAGGTCATGGCATTGGTCCGTCACTAGAAGCAAGAGATGTGCTGGCTGTGTTACAAAATACTGCTGCAGCTCCAAAAGACCTCCGGAAAAGGGCGGTCACTATTGCTGCGGAAATTGTAAGGCTGGCATCGAATATGGAAAAACAGGCGGCGGAGGATTTAGTCATAAAAAAGATTGATAGCGGAGAAGCATTTAGCAAACTTATCAGCATTTGCGAAGCGCAGGGGGGCTTTAAAGAACCTCAGGACGCAAAATATTGTACAACAATTGAATCAACATACTCAGGGATTATCGCCGAAATTGATAACCGGTGTATTGCCAAAGTAGCTAAACTGGCCGGGGCTCCTGATACAAAAGAGGCAGGCATTGACTTTATAGTCCAACTCAATCAAAAAATCAGGAAAGGACAGCCACTGTTT
This sequence comes from uncultured Parafilimonas sp., assembly GCA_964598675.1. Taxonomy (GTDB): domain Bacteria; phylum Bacteroidota; class Bacteroidia; order Chitinophagales; family Chitinophagaceae; genus JABDFW01. Next base: position 5,083 of record CAZRDD010000116.1, on the reverse strand, counting down.
ACCATTCATGCTAACTCACCCGGTGAACTGGAATATGCTCATGAATATTACAAACAAAATGAAAAGCAAATAATAAAGTTTAATTATGAGTAACTGTGTGCTATTTACAATGCCCGGTAATGAAGTGTTAGCTAACTCTTTAATAAAACTGTTGCATGCAGAACCAGGTGAAGCAATCATCCGGCATTTTCCTGATGGAGAAACTTATGTAAAAGTAAACTTACTTTATCCGGCAAAAGATACTTTAGAATT
>CAZRDD010000116.1:0-4821 GCA_964598675.1 uncultured Parafilimonas sp. | reverse complement strand
CAATCCCCAGGCATGTTCCTGCCGGAGCACCTCATGTACAAGTAAACTCAAACGTGTATGAAAAAGAAGCCATCATAGTTTGTTCGCTTCATCAGCCTGATAATAAAATATTACCACTTTATTTCCTGGCAAAAACCTTAAAGGAATTCAGAGCCTCTCCTGTAACACTCGTATCACCTTACTTAGCTTATATGCGGCAAGATAAAAGATTTACAGATGGTGAATGCATCAGTTCTGAATTATTTGCCAGGCTGCTTTCTTCATTTGTTGACAAGCTCATCACCATTGATCCGCATTTACACCGGCGTACTTCCCTGGATGAAATTTATTCCATTCATACATCTGTATTACATGCATCGCATGTTGTTTCAAAATGGATAAATGAAAATATTCAACAACCGGTATTAATAGGGCCTGACAGTGAAAGTGAACAGTGGGTAAGCAAAGTGGCTGCAGATGCCAATGCACCTTATATTATACTGGAAAAAAACCGTAAAGGCGACAGAAATGTAAAAGTATCCGTACCACAGGTTGAAAAATATAAAGAACATATTCCTGTACTGGTTGATGACATTATTTCTACCGGGAATACAATGATAGAAACAATTGGCCATTTAAAGAAAGCGGGAATGAAACGTCCTGTATGCATAGGTATTCATGCAGTGTTTGCATCAAAGGCTTATGAAAAGTTAATTAAAGCCGGAGCTGAAAAAGTTATTAGTTGTAATACAATAGTTCATACCTCCAACGCAATTTACATTGATGAGTTACTTGCACAGGAAGTATGCAAAAACAGCTTTATCGATTAAACTATTTTGTATGAAAACAATTAAAAAAACTGAAATATACAATGCATCACGGGCACAGGTATTTAGGTGTATTGATAATTTGGCTATAACAGGTACGCATATTACAACATCATCTTCACTGATGATAGGTAGCAAATTAAACTTGGAATTCCTTACTAAAAATCACACAGGTCTTGGTTCAAAGTGCAGGTGGACGGGCAAAATGATGGGGATGTTGATAGATGTTGCAGTGGAAGAGACAAAATGGGTTCCTGGTGTTGAAAAGATTTGGGAAACAATCGGTGAAACCAAACTAATAATTTATTCATGGTATAGAATTCAACTTTTAATAACGGACATCCCTGAAGGTATATCACAGGCTGAATTATCTATCACTTACAAAAAGCCAGGTAGACTTTTTTATAAGATACTGTCATTCTTTTTTGCTGATTGGTATTGCAAATGGTGTTTGAAGAAAATGCTTGCCGAAGCAAAAAAGGCTATAGAATTAAACAAAATTAAAAGTATATCTAAATACAGTTTGTATGAAATCAATTAAAGATATAGACCTGTCTCCAAAACCGGGTAAAAAATACTGGAAAAATTGCCACCGTGAATGGCGGGAAGAATTTATTTATTTTTTGCTGGTTGACCGGTTTCATGACAGCAATAAAAGACATAATTCTGAATTTGATGAAAGGCATTCTGGTTTTGGTGATGATGCACAATTAGGCAAACAGTGCGGCGGTACTTTACGGGGTATCATCAGTCACCTTACGTACATAAAAAACCTTGGTTGCACAGCCATCTGGCTTAGTCCTGTTTTTAAAAACAATCCGGAGTCTTATCACGGTTACGCCATCGAAAATTACCTGGAGATAGACGAACGTTTCGGAACAAAGGGTGAACTTGAAGAACTGGTTGATCAGGCGCATCAATATGATATGCGGATATTCCTTGATGTTGTTTTACATCATGCAGGGGATAACTGGAACTATCCTCAAGGGAAGCCATATTACTATCATGAAGGAACAGAATTTTCATTTGGAGAATGGCGATACCCGGACAGGCCTGTTCCAATTGAATTAAGAAACCCGGCCCTATATGGCCGCAAAGGACAGATAAGAAATTTTGATGATTACCCTGAAACAAGGGATGGAGATTTTTTTAGTTTAAAAGCTTTTAAAAATGACGAGTCAAGAGAAGCCATCTATGTACAGAAAGTATTAACTGCCATTCATTGCTACTGGATAAAGGAATTAGATATTGATGGTTTTAGGTTAGATGCTGTAAAGCATATGGGCGCACTATCTATTAGCAGGTTTTGTTCCTACGTTAGGGAGTATGCGTATTCACTCGGCAAGAAAAACTTTTTTTTGTTTGGAGAATTGGTAGGGACTGATGCGTTGTGCAGTAATTATCTGGGCCCAAAAACACTAACCACTTATAATGACCAGAATATTTATTTTGGATTAAACTCAGTATTGGATTTTCAGTTGCATTTCGCACTCGAAGGTGTAATAAAAGGAAAAGACTCCCCGGGGAAACTGATCGAGCGCTATGTTGAATTGCAAAAAAATGCAGTTGACCGGGGAGAGTATGGTGAGTTCCTGGTGACTTTTCTTGACAACCATGACCAGATAGGGGATGAATTAAAACACCGTTTTGGTTACGATGCTGAGCCGAAACAAATTATTGCCGGCGCTGCATTTCTTCTTTGTGCTTTAGGTACTCCTTGTATTTATTATGGAACGGAACAGGGCTTAGATGGTTGCGGCAAAGGCGACCGCTACATCAGGGAATGCATGTTTAACCCGAATGATAAAACTACGAATATACTGAATGAGCAATCAGAAATATATAAAGCCATCGCCTCCATTGCGCAATTCAGGAATGAAAGCAATGTGTTGAAATTTGGCAGAATGTTCATGCGGGAAACCTCAAAAGATGGTATTCGGTTTCATTTACCTGAGTGCCATAAATGTCTCCTGGCTTTTTCAAGGATATTGTATGACCAGGAAGTTGTATTTGTATTTAATTCGTCAACCAGTGATGTGAAGGAAGAACATATTTTGGTGGACTGTCAGTTAAACAGAAACCACAAATGGATGAAACCTGTATACGGTCTTAAAACCAATGTGGAGATATTGCATTCAGAAGACCCAGCCAATCCCGTGTGCTATATAAAACTGTATTTAAAACCAATGCAACTGGTCATTCTTAAAAATTATTAAACAAATAAAATCTATATAAAATGAAAAAAATAAGTTTTTTATTGGGAATAGCAGCAATACTGATTGTTGCTTCCTGCAACAATCAGTCATCAGATGGTAATAAGTCTAAAGAAATGAAAATGGGCACTATGAAAATGGATAGCATGCAAATGGATAGTACACCCCATAATAAACATCAGATGATGGATTCTATGGATAAAAAATAAGCCTCTGTGGCTGAACCAAAATTATCAAATCTTAATTCAGAGTTACGACGAAATGAGGAAACGAAAACAAAAGATATAATCTGTTTATAAACTTAATCATGGACACAAATATTAAAAAGATTGCAGTATTTACTTCCGGCGGCGATTCTCCCGGAATGAATGCGGCCATTGCAGCCATTGCAAAAGAAAGCATGGCTCATAATATACAGGTAGCAGGCATCATGAACGGATATGACGGCATGATAGATGGAGCCTTCATAAACCTCAATGAGGAAATAGTAAAAAATATTGTACATAAAGGCGGTACCATTTTAAAATCGGTCCGCTGCCAAAGGTTCCTGCAGCCGGAATATAGAAAACAGGCTATGCAACAGCTCATAGCAAATAATATTGATGCAATGATAGCGGTTGGCGGAGATGGCACATTCCGTGGTTTACTGGCATTTTCAGAAATCTGCAGCCTGCCATGTATAGGCATACCGGGCACTATTGATAACGATTTGTATGGAACAGATTATACGCTTGGCTTTGATACGGCGGTGAACAATGCTGTTGAATGTATTGATAAAATAAGAGATACCGCTGCTTCGCATGAACGCATATTTATCGTGGAAGTAATGGGCCGTGATGCAGGATACATTGCTTTAAGCACAGGACTTAGTGTGGGCGCAGATGGTATCCTCATCCCCGAAACATCTGCCGATATGGATTGGCTGATGAAAAAAATTATCTGCAGGCACCGCAAGGAAGCGATGATTATTGTAGTGGCAGAAGGCGATGAGGTGGGATCAAACATGCTTGCAGAAGAAATTAAAAAAATGGATACGCAATACGATATAAGGGTAACGGTGCTGGGCCATATACAGCGGGGAGGACATCCGTCTGCTATGGACAGGATGCTGGGCATACGGCTGGGTGTATTTGCCGTTAAAGCATTGTTGCAGGGCGAAAAAAATAAAATGGCAGGCATCATAAACAACTGCCTGCAGTTAACGCCTTTTGAAAAGGTAGTGAAGCAACATGAAGTGGACAAGGAAATGATGGAGCTGATGGAATTATTTGATAGTTGAGTAACAATGCTCAATAGCAAACAAAGCGTACAAGTGTCCGACGCAACAAAAGTTTGATAGCAGTAATTACGATGGGCCCAAAATAAAAAACAGCAAGTGTTAAAGAACATTTATAAAATATTAGTCATCATTAAAAGCTAAAATATGTTACCAAAAAAAATGAAGGCAGCAGTCGTTCGTGAATTTGGCCAGCCGCTGCATATAGAAGAAATGCCGGTAAGCGAACCAGGCGAAAATCAAATTCTTGTAAAAGTGATAACCTGTGGTGTTTGCCATACTGATTTGCATGCCTGCAATGGGGATTGGCCTGTAAAACCCAAACTTCCATTAATACCCGGGCATGAAGCGATAGGATATGTTGTTGCTCTTGGTCGTGCAGTGAAAAATGTAAAGGAAGGGGATATTGTGGGTGTACCCTGGTTACACAGCGCTTGCGGCTGTTGCGAATGTTGTATTACGGGTTGGGAAGCACTTTGTGAAAGTCAGCAAAACGGTGGTTATAGTGTAAATGGCGGATACGCTG
>CAZRDD010000115.1:0-12290 GCA_964598675.1 uncultured Parafilimonas sp. | reverse complement strand
TCGTGCATAGTTAACCAGGCTAAACAACACATCACCAAACTCCTCTTCAATATGCTGTTGATTATTAGTTTGAACAGCTTCCTGCAATTCGTTCATTTCTTCTTCCACCTTTTTCCAAACGTCTTCTTTATTATCCCACTCAAATCCTACTTTTTTTGCTTTTTCCTGAATGCAAACGGCTTTGGGTAAAGAACTCATTGAATTAGGAACGCCACTTAATACACTCTTTTTACCTTCAGCCATTTTAATTTTCTCCCAGTTTCTTTTCACATCGGTTTCATCTTTCACTTTCACATCTCCATAAATATGCGGATGCCTGTTGATGAGTTTTTTTGCAATACCATCAATTACATCATCAATGGTAATAACCCCCAGCAGCACATTGTCGTCATTGGTTACGGGCAACACTATACGGTCGTACTCTTTAAATTTTACGATGGCGGTTTCGGTTTTGTCGGCAATATTCAGCGCCTCGTAGTACCCGTCCATAATGTCTTCAATCTTTTTGGATGGGTCGTTCAATACAAACCTTCTTACGGGTATATCATCAATCAGCCTGCCGTCCTCATCTACCACATAAATTACGTTAGCCGCTTCGGAGTCTTTATGAAATTTTCGCAGGTGTTCAATAGCCTCACCGATGGTCATGTTTTTTTGGATGGTGGCAAAATCCGTATTAATAAGGCGGGCAACACTGTTATCGGGGTAGCCTAACAGGTTATGGGCTGCAATTTTGTTTTTTTCGTCCAGCAGTTCAATAAAATGCGATAATTCAACGCCTTTTGAGGCGGATAAAAATATAAGCCGGTCATCGCTGGTAAGGCCATTTAATACAGCTTTGCCTGTTTGGGGTGGTACGCTTTTAAGCAAATAGCGTTGTTTTTGCACATCTAAGTAAGCAAAAACACTTATCTGCATTTGAAGCGACAGTTGTTCAAAAGCTTTAAGGGTAGCATCTTTTGGCAGGCTTGCCAATACTTTTGCCAGCTCCGCGGGGTGCAGCGAGGCATTTTTGTTGCTTTTGAAAAAAGAGAGGAAGCTAAAATCCCCCTGCAAAATGCGCCTGCTGAGATCTGTTATTTTCATACCCCGTTTTTTATAGATGTAGCTGATTTTTGGTGCGGCAATTTAAGCTAAAAACAATACCGGCAATACCCGCAGCCTTAACCCTTAATTAAAGAAAGATTATTTTTATTATTATACATGGTGTTTGCCGCAAGGCATGCATAAAAGCAAACCCCCGTTAATATTCCTTTTTGGCTTTAACCTCGGTGGTGTCGGTTTCTAAAACGGGTACGTTATACCCTCCTGTATCGATAGTTGTGTTGGGAAAGGTAGCTTTAAGCAAGGGATAGGCAGTTTTATTAACCTGTGTTTGAAAAAGATAAACAGCACGCAGCTTTTTTAATGCCTTTAACTGAAGCAACCCTTTTTCGGTTACCGCAGTACCCGCAAGGTTTAGGTATTGCAGGTTAAGCAGCGGCTGCAGTTGCTGCAAACCCTTATCGGTAATATGGGTATGCCCAACATCAAGCTTTGTTAATGCGGTAAGCTGGGCCAGGTAAGGCATTGCCGCATCAGTTATATTGGTATTGTTTAGCTTAACCCAGGCAAGTTGTTTTTTTAACTGTACCATAAGGGCAAGCACATCGTTGCCCACTATGGTATCGGTAACAAAATTCATTAACAGGTAGTTGCTGTTTTGGGCAACTGGTATTACCACAATGCCATGGCTCGCTAAGGCTTTTACCGTTTTTTCGTCGGCAGGCTCAACAGGTTGTTGTGGTAAGTAGTTTGCCTCCTCACTGGCTTGCGGCGCTTTTTGCAGGCCAAGCAGTGTTGTTTTTATATTGGCAGGCTGGTTAAGCTGTTTAACCTTGCTGCTAAAACTGGCATTGTTATCAATCCACCAGTGCAGCAGGGCAATTTGTTCGGCAGTAGGTTGTGGTTTTTCTTTGGGGGGCATGTGGTCGTCATCGTTCAGCGGCAGCAGCATGCGTTTTATCAGTTCGCTGGCATCGCCATTGCCGGGCTTAATAACAACCCCGTTTTTACCACCTTTAAAAATAAAACTGCTGTCATCCAGCCGCAGGTGGCCTTTTTGTTTTTCGGCCCCGTGGCACGCATAGCATTTTGCCTGCAGCAGAGGAGCCACTATATCGGTATACGCAACAGCTTCCTGCACATTTGCAATAGGTTTAATAGCGTTGCTGGCGGTTGTGCTGTTGCCAAAAACATCTGCCAGCGGTTTGGTAAAATAATCTGAGCCATGTGTAAGCGAGCCTCCCAGGTGGCCGGTAACAAACACCATTACCAGCAGGCCCATGGAAAGCAGCGTTTTGTTTATGCCAAACTGCGGATTTTTTTCCTTGGCGTAAAGCATAAACGATACCAGCGTAGTGCCAATACCCATCCATAAATGCCAGCTAACCAGGTTTTTATCATAATCATCGCCCGATGAAAGAATATACCCCGTAATACAGGAAAGCAGGGCTGAGAACGAGCCCGCCAAAAGCACAATGGGTACAGCTGGTTGCAATGCTTTATAGGTTGGCCTGCGCACAAGCCATTGCAGCAACAATGCTGTTAATAATATACCTACCGGCAGGTGTATAATAGCAGGGTGCAGGCGGCCAATAAACTGGGTAATACTGATTAACACAAATACATGAATGGTATAATGTAAACAATTGGTTGAGTGCGCGAAAATACGGGTTGCCGTTAACTATACGCTTGCATGGTTATGGATTACTTGTAGCGTTGCCTTAATAAATGCATCATGTGTACATTAATGGCCCATTGGTCGGCCAGGGGTTGCCTGGTGTAGGGTAATGTTGGCATGTAGTCTGGCGGGCCAAACTCTGTAAGCACGGTAAGTGTTTCCCCTTGTTGTTTTTTTAATTCAACCACTTTATCCCACCAGCCAAAATGCGTGTTAAGGGCATCCTGCCACTCGGGGGCGCGTGGGTCGTTTACCTGGGGGCCTTCGGGGTGGCCAATACGTGCATGTATATGGTCTACCCGCTGCAGGGCAATATCAATGGTTTCCTGCTGGTCGTGCAGCAGTGTTTCACTCACATTACACCAGTGCGATACATCAAAGGTTATCCGCAGGTTGGGTATCGTATCAAAATAATGCCTGGCAACCGGTGCCGCAAATAAAATGCGTGAGCGGTGTGTTTCGTGGCAAATTTTAATGCCGGTTTCTTTTGCAAGCTGTATGGTATGCTCAATAAACGTTTTGTTTTGCTCATAGCTAAAGTAGTCGCGGCCGGAGTGGCAGTTTATATACAAGGGCTTTTGTATAGTATTGGTAGCTGCGGCATCAATCATTTTGGTAAAGCTGGCGAAATGCTCTTTGTAATTGCTTTCGTGCCCGGCGGTAAGAAAGCCCACTTCAAGGTTATATTTTTTTAAAGTGGTAAACAGTTCGTCCTGTTCCTTAGGTTCAGTAGGCCACCATATTTCTATGCCGTCGTAGCCTTCCTGTTTAACTTTAGCGCAATACTCATCAAGTGTGCCGCCAAACCCCCAGTTGGTGGCCAGCACTTTAAGCTTAAAATTATTACTCATAGTAAAATTTGGTTTATTGTTTGATGCAAATGATTGTAAAGAGGCAAGCATTAAAGCCGTGGTTGAGGATGCTGTAAACTCTATAAAATTCCTTCTGTTCATAATTTTGGCAGCCTTCGGTTTATGGCCAAATATATTGTTTTTTATGGCTCGCCTTACAAACATGGCCTGTTATAAATGCCAGGCATGCTTTTGGTGGCCGGGCTGCACAAGTGTTGCAATGCATCTGCCGTACATCATTTTTCACAAATACTTCATCTGCACTTAATACAGGCGTAACATAGCGGGGATAGTTTTGCTAAACTTACTGATAATATGGAACGACGTAAAGTTGATGTTGTAGTAATGAGCGACCTGCACTTAGGTACATTCGGTTGCCACGCTCAAGAGATTGTAAACTACCTCAAAAGCATTAAGCCCGAAATTCTTGTTTTAAACGGCGATATTATTGATGGCTGGCAATTTAACAAGCGTTATTTTCCGGTAGCACACATGCAGGTGATTAAAGAAATTATGAGCCTGCTTGGCAAAGGTACCCAGGTAATTTACATTACCGGCAACCACGATGAAATGATGCGCCGCTACAGCGACCTGCAGATTGGTAATTTTCAGCTTACAGATAAAATGGTGATGGAAATAAACGGGAAAATGACCTGGATATTTCATGGTGATGTATTTGATGCCACTACAAAAGGCAGTGCCAAACTGTTGGCCAAACTGGGTGGCCACGGGTACGATCTGCTGATTTTGATAAACAGTTTTATAAACTGGTGCCTGAAGGCTATGGGCCGCGAGAAAATGAGCTTTAGCAAAAAGGTAAAAAACAGCGTAAAGAAAGCCGTAGCCTGGATTGGCGATTTTGAACAAACTGCTGCCGAACTTGCCATTGCTAAAAAATACGATTATGTAATTTGCGGCCATATACACCAGCCGCAAAAAAGAGTAATTGAAACACCTGATGGAAAAGTTGTATATTTGAATAGTGGCGACTGGATAGAAAACTTAACCTGTTTAGAGTATCATCATAATGAGTGGAACATCTATCATTATGATGATAAACAATTTGCCTCCACCCCTGCTGCCAATATTGAAAAAAAGCTGCCTGTACTTAATGTTGTAACAGATGAAGTACAACTGTTTGGCCACATTGAAGGGCTGGCAGCCAATGGATTACAATTTGCAAGCCTATTTAAAAAAATGCCGGCAGGCGTTTAAGCTAATGAAAATATTTTATGCTATACAGGCTACTGGTAACGGCCATATTGCACGGGCGGCTGAAATAATGCCCTGCCTTAAACAATACGGCGAGGTGGATGTGTTTTTAAGCGGCAGTAACAATAACCTAAGTTACCCGCTGCCCATAAAATACCGCAGTAAGGGGGTTAGCCTGTATTACAATAACAAGGGCTCACTCGACTATAAGAAAATATACACCGAATTTAGTTTAACAAGGATGTGGAAAGAAGCCAAAGCTTTGCCCCTTGAAAAATATGATGTAATACTTAACGATTTTGAAAGCATTACATCGCTTGCTTGCAGGCTTAAACACATTAAATCGGTAGGTTTTGGGCACCAGGCCAGTTTTCACTCGCCATATACGCCGCTTGCGTCAAAATGGGACCCCTTGGGTAAACTAATCCTTAAAAACTATGCCCTGTCTACAACGTATGTTGGGCTGCATTTTGAGCAATACGACAATTTTATATTCAACCCCATTATTAAACAGGATATATTAAATGCCCAGCCTTTAAACAAGGGGCATATTACGGTATACCTGTCGCAATATGCCGATGAAGTTGTTGCAGCACAGCTTAAAAAAATAAGCGGTATCCGTTTTGAAGTGTTTTCAAAAAAGGTGAAAACAATTACCCTTGATGGTAACATTACTTATATACCCATAAGCAGCAGCGCATTTAACAATAGTATGATAAACTGCCTGGGCGTAATTACCGGTGCCGGTTTTGAAACCCCTGCCGAAGTATTGTACTTAGGTAAAAAACTATTGTGCATACCTATAAGGGGCCAGTACGAGCAATTGTGCAACGCCGAAGCGCTTAAACGCTTTAACGTACCTATTGTAAAAACCATTGATGATAGTTTTTGCAGCATCGTTGATGGCTGGTTAAACAGTGCTTACCCCAAAAAATTACAGCTTACCCATTCCACTTACGATATTGTACAGCATGCGGTAGAGGTTGCCAGAAGCCTGCAAACAGGCCGTGGTAATTATAGCAACAGCGATGTAAAGGATGTAAAAGGTTATGCGGCTTAATTGCGTTTAGGGCTGCATTTAATTTTACTCCAAACATTTTACCACTGTAAACCTTATGGCCGGTTTTATGTAGAGATTGCGGCCGCGGCTGTTATACCTTCTTGCCTCATAATTGTTTACCTGGTAAAAGCCAGATTGATCTTCTTCCTTAGTGGTTTGCATACCCAGCGACCACCTGTTTTTCATGTTCATTAACCAATCAGCTTTTTCGTCAACCGTTGGCAGCGCGTTGTATAACTTCATGTACTCAACCGGGTAAATAAATTCAAGCCCAAGTACAATAGAGCCGCCATTTAAAAAAATGCTGTTGGCTGGTAAGGCAAAACTATTCCAGCCTTGCTGGTAGGGGTATACAATTACATTGCCTGTTGTAAGCTCCTTGCCGGGCATGTTGTTTAACGTATCCCAACCGTACCAGTGTACCCTTACCGGCACATGTATTTGGGCATTAAAATCTCCAGCATAAATCTCAAGCTGTTTTAAGTAGCCTTCAATTTTTTTATTGCCAGCATAGCGGCCTATTATTATAAACCTTGTTTCGGGGCCGGGGCCAATATAGTCTTTTATTTTACCGATGCGCCTGTTTATCCAGCTTTCCTTAAAATTATGGCAGTTGGTTACAACAACAGGTTCAAGCTCCTGCGATACTTCCACCATGCGGAAGATGTTATCAGCCGCAAGCCTTTGTACCGCAAAGGGCAGCTTTTTGTAACCAAGGTATTGTATATACAGGGTGTCTTTCTTATCCAGCGAATCCTTGTTCAGTGTAAAATTGCCCAGTGAGTCAGTATACAATAGGCTCTTTTCAAAGTTAAAATAAACGGTGGCGTAGCCAAGCGGTTTGTTGGTAAGGGCATCGGTTACCTTGCCCGTAATTTTTTGGGCATGCAATTGCATGGTAGCCAGCAGTAAAATTATAACGGCAATCCTGCTCATGTGGGGCAAGTTACAGTAAAAAGCAGTTATGTAAGGTTGCCGCTAGGATGAATGGCTTAAGTTTACCGGTGTAAGTATGCATGAACCCAACAAACGTTTACGGTAACCCCTAAGCAGGTTTTGCGTTTCAAGTTTCGCTCATCCCAAATTTGATAGTTACATTTGCCGCGTTATGGCACAGAAAAAGCTGGTTAAGTTTGCAGAAGTTAATACGTTTTCAAACGTTTTGCAATACCCGGAAGATGTAAAAGGTAAATGGAACGGGGTTTTTAAAAACAACAACCCAATTACCCTGGAGCTTGCCTGCGGTAAAGGCGAGTATGCGGTGGGCCTAGGCAGGCTTTACCCCGAACGAAATTTTCTTGGGGTTGATGTTAAGGGCAACCGTATTTGGAAAGGGGCAAAAACCGCCCTGCAGGAGGGGCTGCACAATGTAGCTTTTTTGCGCACCCAAATTGACAGGGTGGGCGAATATTTTGCCCCCGGCGAAGTGCAGGAAATCTGGATTACCTTTCCCGACCCGCAGCTAAGGCTTTCCAAAATAAAAAAGCGGTTAACGCACCCAAAATTTTTACGGTTTTACAAACAGTTTTTGCAGCCCGGTGGTTTTGTACATCTTAAAACGGATAGTCCGCAGCTGTACCATTTTACCAAACAGGCAATATTGTTGTACGGGCTGGAGCTGGTGGCAGATGATGATAATATTTACAGCAGGCCGCTGCAAAATGCAGAGCTGGGCATTAAAACATATTATGAAAGCCTGGATATTGCAGGCAGTAACAAAGTGCATTATCTTAAATTTAGGTTGAATGAAAACCTGGAAGAAGATAAAGATGACATTTTGAAAAACCTGTTTAGAGATGATGCCACTGACTGAAAATATTGATTATTATTTTAATACCGAGGGCCTGATGGTGCTTACAGGCAAATACCTTGCAGAAAGAGGGTATTGCTGTGGCAATGGCTGTATGCACTGCCCGTTTAATTACGAGGGCGTGCCCGAGCCAAAACGAAGCCTGCTGCTTAAACAAAAAGAGGCCGGGCTTTTGACCGACCACAGTACTTTGAATATCTAAACATTATTCAGCACCAATTTTAAGCAATGGCAAAGGCTGGTAAAGCAAAGCTAATAATACACGCAAAGGACAATCTTAAAAAACACAGTTTTTTTGAGGATGTGTGGGATGTTGCGCGGCAAATACCTGCGGGCCGTGTAACAAGCTACGGGGCCATTGCCAAATACCTGGGCACCAGGCTTTCTGCGCGCATGGTTGGCTGGGCCATGAACGGCGCGGGCGGTGCTGAGCCAAAGGTGCCTGCCCACAGGGTGTTAAACCGTAACGGCATGCTTACTGCAAAAGCGCATTTTAACCCGCCCGGGTTAATGCAAAAGCTGCTGGAAGAAGAAAATATAAAAATAGAGAATGATACGGTGGTTAATTTGAAAGATGTTTTTTGGGACCCTGCCGCAGAACTGCTGTTATAACCCTGTAATTTAAACAAACCTGCCCACCTTTTTACAACCAAATATTTTGTTAAGGCTGTTTAAAAACACCGTTAATGGGTACAGCCAATGCCTTGTTTGCCTATATTTAGCCACTTAACATAAAACACCCGGTTACAAAAAGCTACACTATGCATATACACCTGTTGCATTTACTTATCTGGATAATTGGTTTAACAACAGCACCTTTTTTAGCGGCAGCGCAAACAGTTAAGGAAACAACAGAAATGGGCCAGGTATGGCTGGGCTACCTTAACCAAACCCGCATAAGCAACAGGCTGGGTATTTGGTTTGATGCGCAGCTTTCAACAAAACACCACCTGGTTAACGAGCTTTTTCAGTCTGAAATAAGGCCCGCCCTTATGTATTATATCAACGATAATACAAAGCTTGCGGCAGGGTATACACATCTTAACAATTTTCCCGGCGATAACCATAAAAATATATCTCAGCCCGAACACCGTGTCTGGCAGCATGTACAATGGCATACAAAATACAGCACAGGCATTAATACCATGCAGTGGTTCAGGCTGGAGGAGCGCTATGTAAAAAGGGTGTTGAACGACAGTACCCTTTCCCCGGCCTACAACTTCAGCTACAGAATGAGGTATAATTTTTTAATGAATGTACCTTTACGCATACATCACAAACCATCCCCGTTTTCGTATGTGATTAACAACGAAGTGTTTGTGAATTTTGGCAAGAACATAGTAAACAATTACTTTGATCAAAACCGTTTTTTTACCGGCTTTAGTTACAAGCTTAACAGCCACGATAACCTGCAGTTTGGTTATATGAACCTTTTTCAGGAAACGGCTGCTGGCAACAAGTATAAAATGATACACGCCGCCCGTATATTTTACTTTAACAATATTGACCTGCGGAAGAAAAAGGTGGCAACCACCCATTAATTGACAATGCAAAAAATTAACCATCCCCGTTTTTAATATTTTTCCTGATTTTTTTAACAGTGGTGTTTAGCAAATTCAATTATTTATACCTTGAGTGGGTATAAATACAATACTATATGAAAAGATTGCATTGCCTGCTGTTTACCTTACTGGTAAGCCCAACCTTATTTGCCCAGCAAAAATTTAATGGGCTTGATGTTAACATGGGTAACATCTACCGTACATCCGATGCCAAAAGCCGGTCAATAAGCCCGGAAAATTTTAATGGTGAAAAAGGCAAGGGCGGCATGGCCACCACAGGCACCGGCGCTGGCCCCGCGAGGGATTTGGGCCAAACCTGGAAGCTTAGCCCAAGCGTGGTAATTAAAGCAAAAACCACTTATACCATTGCCGATATTGATGGCCAGGGCAGCATCCAGCATATTTGGATGACGCCTACCGGCAACTGGCGTTATTCCATTTTACGATTTTACTGGGATGATGAAACTACACCTTCGGTAGAAGTGCCCGTGGGCGATTTCTTCTGTATGGGCTGGGGCAAATATTCACCCCTGCAATCATTGCCCATTGTGGTAAACCCTGGCAGTGCTTTCAACAGTTACTGGCCAATGCCTTTTAGAAAGAAATGCCGGATAACCATGGAGAACATTGCTGATGAAGATATGGTGCTTTATTACCAGGTGGATTATACGCTTACCGATGTGCCTGCCGATGCCGCTTATTTTCATGCGCAGTATCGCCGTGTAAACCCACTGCCTTATAAAACTGATTTTGTACTGGTAGACAGCATACAGGGCAAAGGCCAGTATGTAGGTACTTATATGGCCCTTGGCGCTTACGACAATGGCTGGTGGGGCGAAGGTGAAATAAAGTTTTTTATGGATGGGGATACCAAGTTTCCTACCATTTGCGGTACGGGTACCGAAGATTACTTTTGCGGGTCGTACGATTTTGATACCCAAAAGAAAAACAGCAACGGCACCGAATCCTCCGAGTACACGGAATTTTCTGGCCCTTACACCGGCATGCCACAGGTAATAAGGGGCGATGGGCATTATAATATTATGCAGCGCTTTGGTATGTACCGCTGGCATATTACCGACCCCGTGCGTTTTGACAAGAACTTGAAAGTAACTATACAGGATATTGGCTGGCGCTTAGATGGCCGCTACCTGCCCAGGCGCGATGATATTGCAACGGTATCTTACTGGTACCAAACAGAGCCGCATAACCCTTTTCCTAAACTTCCGGCAAAAGACGAACTGGAGGTGAGGTAAGGTAAAATATGCCTTCAATAACAGCACAACCCTGTTAACGGTTGAATAAACAAGAAAGAGATAAAAGAGCCTTAAACTCCTTTATCTCTTTCTTGTTTTTGTATAAACTAAGCATCTACGGAGTCGTACACAATTACCTTGCTCCACAGGTGTGAGCACTCTTCCACAAACTTTAGGTGTATAGGGTCAACCTGGTAACTCGCCTGATCCTCGGCGTTAGCAAACAATACAAACCACGATACAGCATAACCTGTTTCAATTACGCTTCTGTTGGTATCTGCTGGCAGGCCAATATGAAACTGGTTAATGGTTGTAACGGCAGAAAGTTTGTTAAGGCCCTCAATAAGTTGTGCGCGGTGTTCAGCATTGCCGGTTTCTTTAAGCCAGAAATACACGTGGTGGATGAAGATGTTTTTTAACTGCATGTACTGGTTGTTTTATGTTTTTAGTTGTTTTGTATATTAATAGTACAGCAATATAAAACTTTCATCCTGTTTTAATAAGTGTTAAATATAAGCGCAGCCAGGTTAGGTTGATCCAGTGCTAATTGGTGGCCTGCAAATTATTTATAATGCTGCTTATCTCAGTTTTAATATCGCTGTTGTTGATAATGGTTAGTTTTTTACTGTTAAAAAATAGCCAACCATCTACAATGCTGCCTTTCTTTTTATCATAGCCATTAGATACAATTTCTATTGCCCTGTTGGCAGTGACATCACCTTTAAAATTTGGTGTAAATATATTTTGCCTGCCCGTTTTAAGCTCAACTGTTTTTATGCTGTCATAAGGGGATGCGCCAATGATGATAGTATAAAGCGCAACATTATTCTTAATTACTACAAATGAGTCTGATATTGTATTTAAAGCCGCATCCAGAATTTGTGCAGGTGCCGGTTTCTTTGAAATAAACAACCTGGATTTCTCATTATTTATATTGCTGTCTAAGGTAATATAGTAGTCAATTACCGTATACTCCTTGTAGTTGAATGTAAGTTTCTCGTAAGAATGTAACGGGCTTGTATTTTTATACTGTGCGTAACTAAAAAACGGAGAAACAAATAACATCAAATAAAAAAGGGTTTTCATATTTATTTTATTGCTATTACGGTTATTGCTATTTAAAGTTACAGCATGGCTACTTTTTTTTAAGCGTAGAAGCACTTTATACATATTGCACCTGTTTTACTTACCACCATTTGCCGAGGTTAAAAAACCAAGTATGCCTGTATAAATTTTGTTGGCCACAAGTACATGAAACTTAGGGCTGAGTATCTTTTTTTCATCTTTCAGGTTACTTAAAAAAGCAATTTCAACCAGTGCATTAGGAAAATCGGTTGGCTGATTCAGTAAAAAATTAAAATTGCCCGTATTGCCATACTCCTCCATGCCTGCACCCAGCAGTTGTTTAAGTATAGCCACGCTAAGCGGCCTGAAGCCAATATGCCGGTAGTAGGTGCTGCTGCCGCTTACCTCGGCATTGTCGCTTGAGTTTAGGTGCAGGCTTATCAATAAATCAGGGTGCTGCTGCTGTAACCACAAAACACGGTCGGTATTGCCAAAAGTAGTGTCGGTGGTGCGTGTCATAATAACATCCTTCACCCCCTTGGCCTTTAAAAATTTTTGCAAGGCTTTGGCAAACAACAGGGTATAGTCCTTTTCGTTTACGTGGCTGGTGCTGCCTTCTGCGCCAACATTGGTACCGCCATGCCCTGCATCTATGGCAATGCGCAGTTTTTGAATATTCAATGCCGCCGGTTGCCTTTTTACAGCAATGGCAAGATGGTGCCCTTTATAAAAAACGGTATAGCCCCAGTGCT
>CAZRDD010000114.1:0-12300 GCA_964598675.1 uncultured Parafilimonas sp. | reverse complement strand
CCAGACCAGTATATGGTACGTGGTGGTGTTAGCTTTACCACCAAATCAGGCTTCAGCGCTTCATTGGGTGCCCGTGTGGAAGGTATACCTGTAAACGACCTTGTTGGCGGCAGCGGCGATTTTCGCAGGCCGGGTTTTGTTGTATCTGCAGAACCAACTGTAAGCTACAGCCTGCATAAGGTTAACCTTTTTGCTTCTATGCCTTTTGCATTGGTACGTAACAGGCTGCAAAGCGTAACAGACCAGGAAAACTCAGCTAAATTCAACAGGTTTGTAAGGGGCGATGCCGCTTTTGCAGACTACGTAATAAACCTGGGTGTAGCGGTAAAGTTTTAAACTGTTATAAATACCCACAATAGCCTTTTGCCTGTAACCATATTATTGTGGGTTTGCAGGCAGGCTTTTACTCAATTACTTTAAGTTATGGTTATGTACCATGCTTAAAGTTGGCAAAAGGTTTTAGGGTATTACCATAGTATAGCTAAAAACTTGTTATGGAATTTCAAATACTTGTTTGCATTCATGTGGTTGGCGTATTTGAAATAACTGCTTTCGTTAACAAATAACACTGGTATCAGGTTGTTAAAATAAGATGATGAAAATTTCCATTTGCTGGGGGTGCCAGGCAAAACGGATATTAAGTTCGGCCCTAAGCCCATTATTAATCAGTATTTACAAACCAAAACTACAATGAACAAAAATATTATAAGGCAGATTGTACTAACCTGTACTTTATTGCTGGCATTTGGCGGCAGTGTGTTGCGCGCGCAAACAGATGAGGATGCTATTATGATGGCAAAAAAACAATTTTGCATAGGCGGCATGTACAATTATGGAAGTTG
Organism: uncultured Parafilimonas sp.; assembly: GCA_964598675.1. GTDB lineage: Bacteria > Bacteroidota > Bacteroidia > Chitinophagales > Chitinophagaceae > JABDFW01. The sequence goes on along the minus strand of CAZRDD010000114.1, from coordinate 11,458 downwards.
GAAAAACTATTGGGAAGGCACTCTTAAAAGGAATAATTTAAACCTTGGCACCGTATCAAACCAAATGTTTGGCTTTATGGGTACCTATGGCGTAAGCGAGAAACTAAACCTGCTTATAAACCTTCCGTATGTTACCACAAAGGCAAGTGCTGGTACACTGCATGGGCAGCATGGCCTGCAGGATGCATCCCTTTGGGTTAAATGGATGCCGCTGGAAAAAGACCTTGGCAATGGTACGTTCTCCCTGTACACACTTGGTGGCGTTAGCTTCCCCACAACCAATTATATTGCGGATTACCTGCCCCTTTCAATAGGGTTACACAGCACCAATCTTTCGGGCCGTTTACTGGCAGATTACCAGCTTGGCCGCTTTTTTGCTACGGTATCGGGTACATATACATTGCGCAGCAATACCACTACCGACCGTACTGCTTATTATACCACCGAAATGCATTACACCAATAAAATTGCCATGCCCGATATGGCTACAGAACAGTTGCGCACCGGTTACCGCAGCAGCCGTTTAATTGCAGAAGCTATTGTAACAAATATGAACACGCTTGGTGGGTTTGATATACGCCGCAACGATATGCCTTTTCCCAGCAATAAAATGAATAGCACCACGGTTGGTGTAAATGTAAAATACACGTTTAAATCAGTGGCTGGCCTTTCGCTCATTGGTGGGGGTGGTTATACTGTTGCTGGTAGAAATGTTGGCCAAACAACCATGTTTAATGCGGGTGTATTTTATATTCTCGATTTTAACCATGCCACAAAAAGCAGCAGTGCTTCAAAAAAATAGTGCCGGGTGAGCAGAGTAAACACCCATGTGTTTTTCTGCATATTAAAGGGAAAAATAAAAATAAGTAACATGAAAAAAGTCTTTGTTTATATAACCATTATAGTAGCAGCAGCATCAATTATATTTATTGCCTGCTCAAAAAAAATTGACGGGCGTACAGATAATATTGCAGCCCTTAACCCTGCTAATATAGATGCGGATGCAGGCGCCTGGAAAACCGTTTTACTTAGCAGGCCCGATACTTTTGTGGTAGCAGCACCTGTTGCTACCAACTCACCAGCGTATATTGCAGACCTTAACGAGATAAAAGGGGCGCAAAAAAACCTGACTGAGGAGCAAAAAGCGATTATAAAATACTGGAGTGCCGGTGCTGTATTAAGATGGAATGAAATACTGAGAGAGCTGGTGGCAAAACATAACCTGCCACCTTACCAGAACGAAGACGGAACCTACCCAATTCCCAGTTCTGCCAATCCATTTAACTATCCACAGTTTCCGTTTTCAAACCCGCCGTATGCTGCAAGGGCTTTTGCTTATATAAGCGCCGCGCAATACGATGCACTGGTAGCAACATGGTATTACAAAAAATTATACAACCGCCCGGCACCGTATACGGTTGATACATCGGTAGCAGCACTTGTGCCTAAAACGGCTTTGCCTTCCTACCCATCGGAAGATGCGGTACTGGCAGGAACAATGGCATCAATGATGGCAATGCTGTTTCCAACAGAAATTGCGTATGTACAACAAAAAGTAGCGGAAGAAGAAGAATACCGCATATTAAGTGGTGCTAATGTACGCAGCGATATTGTTGCTGGTGAAGCATTAGGCAGGCAGGTTGCCAGCGTATTTATAGCGCGTGGCAAAGCAGACAATACCGGTAAAGCAGTAGGCACCCCTGCGCAATGGGCTAAGCTTGTTACAGATTGCCAGGCAAGGGGCGAAACTCCGTGGGTTAGCCTTGAAACGCCTGCACGTAACCCCATGCTGCCTTTTTTTGGAAATGTAAAGCCATTTTTATTTGATTCTGCAACGGTTGTAGCCCTAAGGCCAGGCCCGCCACCTTCTACCTCAAGCGACCAGATGAAGCAGGAAACTGCTGAGGAAAAAGCATTTATTACAGATGCCTCGCGCGAGCACCTGCGTATTGTGCAGTACTGGGCAGATGGCGTGGGTACTTACACGCCACCAGGCCATTGGGATGCGATAGCTGCCGAAGACTTTATTACCCAAAATTTCAGCGAAGTAAGGTGGGCGCGAAATATGGCGCTTTTAAACATGTCGCTAATGGATGCGGCCATTGTTTGCTGGAACACCAAGTACTATTACTTTAACCCCAGGCCCACACAAATGGATGCCAGTATAAAAACATTAACTGGAGTACCCAATTTTCCAGCTTATATATCCGGCCACTCTACCTTTAGCGGTGCTGCTGCAACGGTACTGGCCCATATAATACCATCAAAAGCGGCAGCCTACCAGGCAATGGCGCAGGAGGCCTCTTTATCCAGAATGTATGCAGGCATACATTACCGCAGCGACTGCTCAACCGGCCTTACCGTGGGTGCCAATGTAGGCAACTACGCGGTAGCACGCGCCAAAGCAGATGGTGCTGAATAAATAACCCAGGCAGTTTTGTTTATCATTATAATAAGCGATCACGAAAACACTGTAATTCTTTACAGTGTTTCTTTTCTTTTTTTAATTTTTAAACAGCCGTGTTATGGAAAAAGTGAGAATGTTTTTAATATTGGTAATATTTACAGTTGGCTGCGTTACAATACTGAATGCTCAAAAAAAAGGTATAAAAAAAGATAGTGTACAAGTTAATACACTTGATAGTGTTTCTGTAAAAACTATTTTAAAAAACAGTTCGCCCGGTTATTTGCAGGATGCGTATGGCAGCAGCGTTTATGCAGGCAAAAAAACACAGGTGCTGCAGCTTGACGCATCGGATGCTAACCTTGCCCAAAACATGGCACGCATGGCATTTGCAAAAATACCGGGGCTGGTTATTTGGGAGATGGATGGGGCTGGTACGCAGGTTAACATTGGCACCCGCAGTACCGATGCACACCGGTCTATTGAAATGAACATGCGGCAAAATGGTTACAACACCAACTCCGATATTTTCGGCTACCCCGAAAACCATTACAGTGTACCTATGCAGGGCGTGCAGGATGTACAGTTGGTACGCGGCTCCGCTGCGTTGCAGTTTGGCAGCCAGTTTGGAGGCATGCTTAACTATGTTATGAAGCAGGGCGATAGTACCAAACCTTTTGCTGTTGAAACGGAGCAAACGGCAGGCTCAAACAATTTTTTTAACTCCTACAACGCAGTGGGTGGCACAAAAGGAAAGTTTAACTATTACGCCTATTACGATTACAGGCACGGTGATGGATGGCGGCCCAACTCCGGGTTTAATTACCATGCCTTTTATGTAAATCTTGGCTACAATTTTAGTGCGAAGGGCAGCATCTCGCTACAGTTTTCGCGCATGAATTACATACAGCAAATAGCGGGCGGCTTAACTGATGCGCAGTTTAACCAAAATCCTCAGCAATCGTTTAGGGCGCGTAACTTTTTTAACCCGTTTATAAATATACCGGCTATAATATTCAAATACCAGTTTAGTAATAATACCCGGTTGCAGGTAACCGCCAATATGGTAACCGGGCAGCGTAACAGTGTGCAGTTTATTAATACACCCGATGTTAAGGATACCATTAACACAGCATTGGGCAGTTATAACCCACGGCAGGTTGACAGGGATTATTACACCGGTTTTACCACCGAGGCAAGGCTGTTAAACCTCTACAAGCTCGGCAACATGCCTTCAACACTGGCTGCAGGCCTCCGGTATTTTACTGAGGAAACAAAACGGTTGCAAAAAGGCACCGGCACTACCGGCAGCGATTTTGATCTTTCCATTGTTAAACCTTATGGAATAAACCTGGGTTTACACACTATTAATTATGCCGCGTTTGCGGAAAACATATTTCAGCTTACACCTGCTTTATCCTTTACACCGGGCATACGGCTTGAGGTGATAAATACCAGGCTGGATGGTGTAATTACCAATGCAACAGTACCCGTTGCTTATAAAAGTACCAGGCGGTTTTTACTTGCGGGTGCTGGTGTGCAGTATAAAGTAAATGGGTACAGCCAATTGTACGGCAACATATCCCAGGCATACCGGCCTTATTTGTACGCGGCCGTTACACCTGCTTCGCAGGTGGACCAGGTGGACCCCAATATGAAAGACAGTAAGGGGTATGATATTGATGCTGGCTGGCGGGGCCATTATAAAGATGTAATACGTTTTGATGTTAGCTTTTTCTACCTTTTTTATGGCAACCGTACGGGCCTGGTGACACAAAAAAAAGATGATGGCAGTACGTACCTTTTATCAACAAACATTGGCAACTCCGTTGCCAAAGGTGCAGAAGCGTATATTGACTTTTCGGTGCCTGCTATTTTTAATACCGGTAACAGAATTAACGATGTACGTATTTTTAACTCGCTTGCGTACGACCATGCAAGGTACAGCTCTGGCATCATCAACAAAAGCGGCGTAAATGTATCAGTAAAGGGCAATGCTGTTGAAAACGCGCCAGACTGGATTAACAAAACCGGTTTGCGGTTTCAGCACCGTTCTTTCAGTACCTCTTTACAATACAGCTTTAGCAGTAAAAGTTACAACGATGCATTTAATACCGTTAGCAGCAGCAATGGCGTAACAGGTTTATTGCCTGCATGGCATGTAGTTGACTGGGTATTTGATTATACATTCAAAGGTGTATACCATTTTTCGGGGGGCATTAATAACCTTACCAATCAAAAATATTTCAACAGGCGTATTACCATGTACCCCGGGCCGGGAATACTGCCTGCCGATGGGCGTACGTTTTACATTTCGTTTGGCATAAAAATATAGCCTTAAAACAAATTGTATTTGGGTTAGTAAGTTTTGGTTTAAAAGAAGGACAATAAACGCTGCGGTTTCCCGTGGCGTTTTATTTTTTTGTGGCTGAAATAATAAAATTTATATTGTATATTCATCCCTCTGTAAACCGATGCATGCCATGCAAAACTGGAAAATCAAACTGTCCCTGTTTTTAAACTATTTTGTATTTGCCATATTGCTAAACAGCGTTGGCACCGTTATTTTACTTGTTCAAAAAAGCTTTCCCGGTATCACTAAATCGCAGGTGGCGGTACTGGAGCCGTTTAAGGATTTTAGTATAGCCATCGTTTCCTTTCTCGTTACTTCTTTCATTACTAAAATAGGGTATAAAAAAGCAATGCTTGTAGCATTGGGTTTTGTTACACTGGTTTGTTTTTTGGTGCCTTTTAGTAACAGTTTTATGGTGATTGAGTTGCTTTTTGCAGCTGTAGGCTCAAGCTTTGGGCTGATAAAAATGTCAGTATATGGCTCTATCGGGCTTGTAACAACAAGCGAAAAAGAACATATCTCATTCATGAACTTTGTTGAGTCGGTTTTTGGCGTTGGCATTGTACTGTCTTATTTTCTTTTCCCACTGTTTATTGATAAGGAACATCCGGGTTCAGCAAGCTGGCGAAACGTGTATTTTTTGTTGGGGGGTATTTCGTTACTGGCCTTTTTGCTGCTGTTAACTTCTACATTAAATGAGTCTGCTGCAAAGTTTGAAAAGCAGGAGAATATTTTTGACGATTTAGGCAAGCTTATATCGTTTATAGCCAAGCCAGCCGTGGGTGTTTTTATTATTTGTGCTTTTTTGTATGTGCTGCTTGAACAGAGTATAATGAGCTGGCTGCCCACCTTTAATAACGATGTTTTAAAGCTTAACGAGGTACTAAGCATACGCATGGCAAGTATTTTAGCAGGCTCTATGGCGTTGGGCCGGTTTTTAACCGGCATTGGGCTAAAAAAGCTCAATTGGGTGGTTGCACTCACGGTTTGTTTAACAGTAGCCGCGTTAATTGTGTTTTGCACTATGCCCTTTATAAAGCAGTTTGTTGCATCGTATAAAGGCAATGGCATTACCACGCTGGCCGATGTGCCGCTTATAGCCTTTGTGTTTCCTTTAATTGGCCTGGTAATAGCCCCTGTTTATCCCACGCTTAATTCGGTAATTTTAAGTTCTTTGCCCAAACCTGCGCATGGTCTTATGTCGGGGTTGATTATTATTTTCTCAGCCATCGGCGGTACCACAGGTTCCATCATTACAGGCAACATCTTTCAATATTATGGCGGGCAAAACGCCATGTATTTTTCATTGGTGCCAATAGGTTTGTTGGTAGTGGGGCTGCTTGTTTTTAGCCGGTTGCACAAAAAGGCGGCTGAAAAAGTTACGGGGTCTTAATCATTATAAAATCAATTCTATGATACATTTGCATCGTTTACGAACGGCCCGCTGCAAGCATAAACTTTAACCGTAAGTACTTATCCGTCAAGTTTTTAACGTACTCAAATAGTTTAATCCATGGAAATTGAAGTTATATACCAGCTTGAAGAGTTGTTTGCGGCCGTGCAGATGCAGCAGGTTTTTACCGATGGCAAAACCTTTCCTGATTGTTTGCCAAAGTATCCGCTGGAAGAAATACAGGCCGCTTATGAGGCTCAAAAAAGTACGCCTTCCTTTTCACTGAAAGCTTTTGTGGATGCGCATTTTCTGCCTCCACCCTCTTTTGTTTCGGGTTATATTACCGATAGTGCAGTGCCTGTGCAAAAACATATAACGCACTTGTGGGCTGTGCTAACAAGAAACCCAGAGGGGCAGCAGGCACAGTCATCGCTTATTAATTTGCCCTTGCCTTACATTGTGCCGGGCGGCAGGTTCAGGGAAATTTATTATTGGGACAGCTATTTTACCATGCTTGGGTTACAGGTGTCGCGGCGGATTGATATGATGCAGAACATGGTTAACAATTTTATTTACCTGATTGAAAAAATTGGACATATACCCAATGGTAACCGGGCTTATTACAAGGGTAGGTCTCAGCCGCCTTTTTTTGCATTAATGGTACAGTTGCTGCGGGAAGAAACCGGTGACGAAGCTTTGATAAACGCTTTGCCCGCATTGGAAAAAGAATATGCTTTTTGGATGAAAGGCAAAGAAACCCTAAACGATAATAATACAGCTTATGCAAGGGTGGTAAGCATGCCCTCCGGGGCTGTTTTAAACCGGTACTGGGATGAGTTTGACAGCCCGAGGCCAGAGTCGTACCGGGAAGATGTGGAGCTGGCCCATAAAAGCGGCAGGCCCGTGCAGGAAGTGTTTCGTAATCTGCGGGCGGCAGCGGAATCGGGATGGGATTTTAGCAGCCGTTGGTTTAAAGATGGTAAAACTTTTGAAACCATAAACATAACGGATATAATACCTGTAGACCTTAACTGCTTGCTGCTTTACCTTGAGCAAACGCTGTCGGAAGGAAACAAATTGGCAGGTAAAAAAATAGAAGCCCTGGCATATACCACTCTTGCCGTAAAAAGAAAAATAGCCATTGAAAGATATTGCTGGAATGAGAAAGTACAGTTTTACACCGATTACAATTTTGCTGAACATGCACCTAAGGCAGATATAACGATGGCAGGGGTATTTCCGCTGTATTTTGAAGTGGCTACTACCGGCCATGCCGAAAAAGTTGCTACCGCAGTACACACCCATTTGCTTAAAAGCGGCGGTTGTTTAACTACCTTGCACGCATCGGGCCAGCAATGGGATAGCCCCAATGGATGGGCCCCATTGCAGTACATTGCTATAAAAGGCCTTGAAAAATATAAAATGTTTCAACTGGCGGCCGAAATAGCTAAACGCTGGATAAACCTTACTATTAAAGTGTTTAAATCTACCGGAAAGTTGATGGAAAAGTATAACGTGGCAGATACCAGCCTTTTAGCAGGCGGCGGGGAATATGAATCGCAGGATGGTTTTGGCTGGACGAATGGGGTGTTGCTAAAGCTTATGCAAATGTTTAACATGAAAGGGTAATCGTTATAAATAGTGTTGATGTTGAAACTGAACCACTGCACGATTTAAGTTGTTTTATTGACTAACAAGAAATAATGTATTATTACCAAAATCCAGCCATGGCAATAAAACTTATAAGGTTCTTTTTTTATACACTTATTATATGCATACCTTTTGGTACTAACGCGCAAATTACTGCGCCCGATTACAGTAACCTGGATAACTGGGCGGCACACCCCTGGAAACACGACCCTGCCGACAGTGTACCCAAACCATTTTTGAAAGATTATGTGGCCGACTCTGCCGTAGATGTGTTTTTTATCCACCCCACCACCTACCTGGACGACACAAAGCCTTTTGGTTGGAACGCCCCTGTGGACAACGCTGCCTTAAATACCAAAACAGATAATACGACTATTTTATACCAGGCCAGTATTTTTAATAAAGCGGGCCGGGTATTTGCGCCGCGTTACCGCCAGGCGCACATAAACGTGTATTATACAACCGATACAGTAACTGCACTGGCCGCACTTGATGAAGCGTACAGCGATGTTAAAGCGGCCTTTGAGTATTACATGGCACATTATAACAATGGCAGGCCGGTTATAATAGCATCGCACAGCCAGGGTACCACCCATGCCAAAAGGCTTTTAAAAGAGTTTTTTGACGGCACCCCTCTGCAGCAAAAATTGGTGGCTGCGTATATTGTGGGTATACCTGTTGAGCCAACCTGGTTTGCGGCCTTGCCGCCTTGCACTGCACCTGCCCAAACAGGCTGCTTTTGCAGCTGGCGAACACTAAAACAGGGATACCTTACCCCGTTTGTAGAAAAAGAAAAATACACGGCAGTAGTAACCAACCCGTTAACCTGGGATGCAGCCAAGCCCGTTGCCGACAGAAGCCTTAACCAGGGGGCTGTGTTGTTAAACTTTAACAAAGTGCTGAAGCATGTTACGGGTGCGGCTGTACATGGTGGTGTATTGTGGATTGAAAAGCCCCATTTTTTTGGAAACATATTTTATACCACTAAAAATTACCATATTGCCGACTATAACCTGTATTATACCAGTGTGCAAAATAACGTACAGTTGCGTGTACAGGCGTATTTAAAGACTCAGCAGGCATCTGTGCATCAACAATAACCGTCCGGGTTGGGAAAAATCTTAGTAATATATGCAGCTAAAAAAAACATTCAATTGGTTTGGCGCTGTACCGTTAAAGGCCGAAAGAGGGGGGAAGCGCGGGCTGGCAGTTATAACCTGGGTATACATAGTATTGCTGTTATATATTGTTGCTGCGCTGGTATACTGGTTTATTGTATTAAGGCAGCAGAACGAAATGATGACAGCCCTGCGGGTAGTGCAGTTAAAAAAAGATACCCCCTTGTTTACCCAGCAGTTTAACGAAATTCAGGAGCAGCGGCGGCGTAAATTAATACAATACACAGGGGAGGGCTCTACTTTTTTGGTGCTTATTATTGTTGGGGCGGCCTTTGTTTACCGCGCCACAAGGAAGCAGATTTTGTTAAGCCAGCAGCAGCAAAATTTTATGATGGCCGTAACGCACGAGTTAAAAACCCCTGTTGCTATAACGCAGCTTAACCTTGAAACGCTGCAAAGGCGAAACCTTACCGATGAGCAGCAGCAAAAACTGATAGGCAATGCCCTGCAGGAAACGGCCAGGCTTAACGGGCTTACCAACAACATACTGGTGGCCTCTCAGCTTGAAACGGGTACCTACCGTTTAAACAAACAGCCCTTAAACCTTGGGGAATTGGTGATGGAGGTGGCTGGCGATTTTAAAAGACGTTTTCCTAAACGGATGATTGAACTTGCAGTAACGGACGATGTATTTGTACAGGGCGAGGGCCTTTTGCTGCAAATGCTGTTAAGCAACCTGCTGGATAATGCCCTTAAATACTCACCGCAAACAGTGCCTGTAAAATTAAGGGTGCAAAAAACGGGGGCAGGGGCTTTATTAACGGTTGCTGACGAAGGCAATGGTATACCCGATGCTGAGAAGAAAAAGGTTTTTCAAAAATTTTACCGCACCGGCAACGAAGCTACCCGTAAAACAAAAGGTACCGGCCTGGGGCTGTATCTTTGCACCAAAATTGTAAAAGACCACCATGGTAAGTTAACCTTAACGGATAACAAACCCCATGGGGCCGTTTTTACCATAACATTAAAAGCATTATAATTTGCAGTGAGTATGGATGATAAAACCAGCATATTATTGGTGGAAGATGAGGAGAACATGCACGAGGCACTGAAGCTTAACCTTGAAATGGAGGGGTATGCAGTAACCTCTGCATACAATGGTGCAGAAGGGCTGAAAGCGGTAAACAACGAATATTTTGATATTATTATAATGGATATTATGCTGCCTGAAATAGACGGCATAACTGTTATTGAAAACATACGCTTACAGCACAACGAGGTGCCCATACTTATTTTAAGTGCCCGCAACTCCGGCAGCGACAGGGTACTGGGTTTGAAAAAAGGTGCTGATGATTATTTAACCAAACCCTTTAACCTGGAAGAGCTTTTGCTGCGTGTTGAAAAACTGGTGCAGAAAAACAAAAAATTACAGGATAAAGAAACCACCGGCGATATTTATGAATTTGGCAAAAGCCGGGTTGATTTTAACGCACAACAAGCCATTACCTGGGCTGGAAACCTTGTTGAATTAAGTAAAAAAGAAGCTATGCTGCTTAAGCTGCTTATTGAAAATAAAAACAAGGTGGTAACGCGCGAAAAAATACTACAGATGGTTTGGGGGTATAACGTGTACCCAACTACGCGCACCATTGATAATTTTATTCTCAACTTCAGGAAGTATTTTGAGGAAGACAGCCGCAACCCAAAGCATTTTCACTCAGTAAGGGGGGTGGGCTACAAGTATGTAGAATAATACTTATACTTCCAGTTGCTTAACTACTTCAGCCAGTGCTTCGTGTACAGTGCTTCTCTGCCCGGCATTCATAATGGGGGAGTAAAGGTTTTGGTTACATATTTTGTACAACTGGTGTACAGTTTCAACCAATACTTTATTGTGGCTTTTTTGTTGCAGCTCCTGCAAAATATCGTTTTCATAAAACGCAAAGCTGTTAAGCTTTTCCCTAAGGGCCTGGGTTAGTAAATCCTTGGCTGCGTTAAAATAAGCGTGGTCATCTTCTATGGCAGCCAGTGCTTCTGCTGCCGCTTTAAAGTCTGTTTTTTCAGCTGGGGGCAGGTTTAAAGGCAACGGCTCATCGTTTGGCTGTTTTTGCTCTTGCAGTCTGCTTTTCTCCTTCCGTTGTGTTTTGCCTGTAATAATAAAAATAAAGGCCACCGTTAATGCAATGGCAGGTACAATCCACAGGTATTTGCGGTTGGTAATATCTTCTGTAATAATCTCGTGCAGTTTCCCTTTGGGCTGGGCTTTTGTAAAATGCAGTGTCAGGCTATCGGTGTGAATGGAATCGTACTGCTGCGTTTCCGTATTAAAAAAGGTGAAGTATACTGGTGGTATTACTACAGTACCTTCTTTCTTGCCAACAACAGGTATTTCAAACGTTTTATCACCCCCCGCAGGAAAGTTTTCGTGTACAATGTGCTGGTTGGTGGCGGGTTCAAAATGTTCGGTGTTTGCAGGCCATTCAATGGTTGGTATAGCTATGCCCGTTATATTGCCGGTACCCTCAAACGTAAGGGTAATA
>CAZRDD010000113.1:0-12406 GCA_964598675.1 uncultured Parafilimonas sp. | reverse complement strand
ACGAGGACAATGTTAAAAAGCAACTGGCCCTGCCCTGGGTAAGCTTTGGCAGCGATGCCGCATCGCTTAACATTACCGATACGGCCTTTTTAAAATCGAGCGAGCACCCGCGTGCCTTTGGCAATTTTGCCCGTGTAACCGGCCATTACACCCGCGATGAAAAAGTAATTACCCTTCCACAAGCCATTTATAAACTGGCCAAGCTGCCTGCCACCAATTTAAAGCTGGTACGCCGTGGCGAGTTAAAAGCAGGCAACTTTGCCGACATCGTAATTTTTGACCCCGCCACCGTGCAGGACCATGCTACCTTTGATAAGCCTTTTCAATACGCCACCGGCGTGCAGCATGTGTTTGTAAACGGTGTGCAGGTGCTTAAAAACGGCACCCACACCGGGGCCAAACCGGGCAGGTTTATTAAAGGGCCGGGCTATGCAAAGCCGTAAAAAATTGCTTTTTATAAAATAGTAAAGCACCATGTTACAGGTTGCTTAAGCTGAACAGCATTACCGAACGTTGCAGTGAGTGACACAACCGGCGATGCCACCTGCACTGCCGCTGGTAAACAAAGAATTTTACCCCATAACTAATGGTTACAAAAGTTAATAAGATATGCATAAAACGCTTGCCCGCTTTATTTGCCTGTTGTGCCTTCTGCCTGTTGCCGGGCTGGCCCAAACGTTTACCATTACCGGTATGGTTAAAGATAGTGCTACCGGCAGGCCGGTAGTGGCGGCAAGCGTGTTTTTAAGCAATACCTCCATTGGTACCACGGTGGGCGGTACAGGGCAGTTTACGCTGGGCAGGGTGCCCCAGGGCCGGTTTGACCTTGTAGTCTCTAGTCTGGGCTACCAAACCTACGTGGTAAGCATTACGCCCGAAAAGCTGGTTAAGCCGCTGCCAATAGCCCTGCTGCCCAAAGCCAACGAGCTTGCCGAAGTGGTGGTGGGTACTTACGATAAAGATGGGTGGGGCAAATGGGGTAAACTGTTTACCGATAATTTTGTTGGCACATCGTACCTGGCGGGCGACTGTGTGTTTAAAAATCACCAGGCTATAAAGTTTCGCTACTCAAAAAAACGGGAGGTGCTGCAGGCCTTTGCTGATGAGCCGCTGGTGTTTGAAAACAATGCCCTGGGCTATAAACTTACTTATAAGCTGGAGAGTTTTAGCTTTAACTTTAACGATCACAGCCTGTTGTACATGGGTTTTCCGTTGTTTGAGGAAATGAACGGCAGCAGTAGGAAACAAAAAAAATGGAAGGCGCGGCGTAAGGAGGTGTATTACGGATCGGTAATGCATTTTATGCGCTGCCTGTATACCAATAAACTGGCGCAAAACGGTTACGAGCTGCGGCGGCTGGAGAAAATACCCAATACTGAAAAAATGCGCATTATGGCCCTGTACAAATTTTTTATAAACCCCGGCCAAAGCCAGCAGCAGTACGAACAAAGCCTGCCTAAAGATACACTTGCATACTACAAACGTATATTAGACCAACCGGCCGAAATGCGGATTTTGCATAACGAACTGCTGGTTGCCGATAGTATTGCCTATGCCGAAGACAGCGTTACCGCCGCCTTTGCTTTTAACAACTACCTGTATGTTACCTACAAAAATAAAAAAGAACCACCCGAGTACCTTCAGCAAACACTTGCGCAGGGCAGCCCCGGTGGCTTTGTAGCATCGCAGGTTACACTGCAGGGCAACAAACCTGTATACGTGTTGTACAACGGGGTTTACTACGAACCGCAGGATATGTTTACGATGGGCTACTGGGCCTGGAGCGAAAAAATAAGCAGCCTGCTGCCGTTTGATTATTGGCCGTAAAGTAGTGTTGCGGGTTTATGGGTTCTGTGTTTTGTGTTTGCAGGATGGAGGGAGGAGAAGGAAGAATATTCCCCGCGCCTCATCCCCCTCCATTAATGGCAATATGTATCATTTACCTTTTTCCGTCATCGTCGTCTTCTCCGTTTTTTACTATGGGACATTAGCTATCTACCATCTACTTGTCCCATTTATATCTGCTCTTTGTTCCCCTATGGACCATCGACTATCGACTAAGGACTAAACCCCCTAACCTAATTAGTTGTAATTTTCTTCAGGTCGGCCTCGGTTAGCGTATATGGAGCAGGGGTGTGTCGCAGTTTATAAATAATGCAGTTGGCTGCCTGCTAGCTTGAATTTAGATACCAAGCATAAGCGTTTTGTTTTACCGGTCTGTGCCGCATGGTGCAGTACAAGTGTGCCATTGTTAAAAATATCGTACCCGTACACATTGCCGGGGCCTTTTACAAGCGCAAAACTGTATCCCCTGCGGCCTGGTACAATTAGCAGGGCTTTTTGCGGTGTTTTTAGTAAAATCACGCTTTTAAATGTTGGAGTAAAGCCAAATGCAATATTGTTTTTTATGTCGGGTGAAGATGACGGAATGAGCGCTTATTTAGTTCTGCTCGGAGTGACGGGGGACTGGTTGTTAACTACTTACCGCCTTAAATTATTAACTACTAAACACCTACCCGATTAAAGATTTATACAAATGTTGATTACGGCTTAACATCGGTTTGCCTTTCATAAAGCTAACGGGAATGCTTGCTTTACCAAGGTTTGTTATGATATTTTGGCCAATTATAATAAAGGATAAATGTACTGATTTTAAATTACCGATATTTGAGGCTGACTCAAAAAAATTTCTGATAAAAACCTGAAAACCCAGCAACATATAATGAGCAACAGTTATAACAATTCTGAAAAAAACAATACGACAAACAAAAAATTTTTGCTTTATAGCAGTAAAGAAAAAGAGCTTATATATGCGTTTAACAAAAAACATAATGCCGGGCTGCTGAGGAGTGATCTTGATGGTACCGTTTTAAAAACACTTAGCGCTGTTTCCCCTGTAAACAAAACCCATATTGAACCCGAATTGCTTACTTTAAACATGAAAATTTCAGATATTCCTGCAAACACAGTAGTGTACACGACAAAAGATGTAGCCCTTCGCAAAGAGCTTCCAACCTATTTTTCGTTAGACAGCGATGGAGATTTGCAGGTTTACGGCAGCAATGGGCCTGTATTAGCAAATACAATGCTGGTTTCATTTAGCCAGATACTTGATTGTGATGCAAGCTTCAAACAAATAGAAAATATACAGTATGGTGAAGTTTATATTAAAGTTGCTTCAAATTTAACATGGGAAAGGGTTAAATAAGTTCATGATTGTTCATACCCCCTTGTATATCCAAATGTATTAAGCAAGGTGCCACCCTAAAGGTTTTATAATATCCAACCCTGGACGTACGATAGTAAAAACTGCACCGCACCACTGTAAACGACAGAACAAGCCAACCGCCTTTTATTATAATTCTCAGGTGAAAGGGGCAATTATTCTTTGAAATCAATAGAATTTTAGAGATATAATTTTTTGTAGAAAATTGTTGCATTACAAGCAGTCGCATATCTAACAGTCGCCACAGAAACAGGCTTTTACTAAAGTCGCTAATACTTTAGCCCTTTTATGCTGTCGAGCCATCCTCTATAAAATTCTTCTTGTTGATTTACTGTTGCTAATTTGGTGATGTCCAATTCTTCGTCAAAAATCATCACAACATCTTTCTTGATGCCTACACGTGTATTCATGGATAACTGCAATGCAAATACCGAATGCATTAATCCCCCTGAAGGATGGACGTTGATTTTACAACCTACGCAAAGTAACATTTTCTCTTGCGCTTCTAAATGCTTTCTCAATTTACAGAATGAAGTAAATATGTGAGGATCCTGGTCATGCCAAACCTCAGCTTTGTCCATATAGATAAAAAAAGTCTCACCCTTAGGTAAGGGAACTAAAACTATTTTTGCATCCATCAATTTATTCGAAATAGCGTATTTCACCTTAAACTGATCGACATCATAATTCATGTCAAAAAAACTCTCTTTAAATAATTGCATATTAAAAGTTTGACAAGGATATTTTCTACTTATAGATTGATGATGCCCGATTGATGTTGGCAAAATTTCTTCAATTCAACCATTCAATATTCAACACTCTATTTTAAAAGCATGAAACGAATTGTTTTTTAATTGATTATCACAATACAACACGCACTAAATCTCCCCCCAATTATTAATTATTAATTACTAATTATCAATTCCACCCCCCTCTCTACAAACTAATACTGCAGTTTATCCACTCCGGGTCAAAATGGGTATCGTATTTTTTGTAGAAGTTAATGGCAGGTTCGTTCCAGTCAAGCACCTGCCATACAATGCCGTTAAAGTTTTTCTCTTTGGCTTCTGCTATCAGCGCATCAAACAACAGTTTACCAATGCCTTTACCACGGGCGGCTTCGGTAACCACAAAATCTTCCAGGTACATGCGCTGGCCTTTCCAGGTGCTGTAACGTATGTAGTACAGCGTAAAGCCCAGCACCTGCTCTTCGCCGGTGGGGGTATCGTTGGTGGTGGCTACCAGCCCCCACCAAACTGGGTTGGGGCCAAAGCCGCTCTCCTCAAAATGGCTAAGGGTAACAGTAACTTCGTGGGGCGCCTTCTCGTACAGCGCCAGTTCTTTAATAAGCCCAAGCAGTTGGGCGCAATCTTTTTGTTCAGCCTTACGTATGGTAATAGCCATAATAGTTGGTTTGGTTTTGGTGCCCGCTGCAAACAGCAGGCAGATAGTAAAATTTGTGCAGGGCACTTAACCCTGCGGTTGTATATACTTTGCGCCGTGTAAAAAAGTGCAATTAAAATATTCAATATTCATAATAATATATGGGGGTTAAAGTAAAAAGTTAATTTAAAAGTGTATAAAAAAAGTGCATTTTTTGCACAAACAACGGGCTGAAACCCGCGCCCAGTGTGTAAAACAGCCCATAGGAAAAAAAATAAAGCAGGCAAATAGTGTATAATGCCAAAAAGTTAATTAACTACAACTTTGTTACCGTTTTGGGGTAAAAACAAGGTTTAAGGGCTGCCTTTACGGCCATTTTACCGGCAACCAGGCCCAAAAATGGTAATTTTTTTAATAAAATCGCTGAAACACCTTACTGTATTGGGTTTTAGATATTTATTTAGTCGTGTTACAACAACGACAGGAATAAAAAAAAGAAGCCGGATAAAAAACCTAAAACGGGGGTTCAGGCATTTCTATATCGTCCATTATTTTTTTAAATTCCACCGTAAACCGCCTTATTTCTGATGCAAAATCATGTACTAATTTGCTGTATGGTAATGTTTCCTTAATTGCTTGTAAACCAGCCTCTTTGAACTTGTCAAATGATGGGTAATTGCTTTTCCTAAGTAGCCCAAAATGCACAACATTGCCCAATTTGCTTAACTCAAAATCACGTAGCACATCATCAAAATTTAATATATCTAAAACATCTTTATATATAGCAAAATAATCAGCATTCGATTTTTCTAAATAGTCATAATATTTTGGCGGCCATAACCTGCTTTTTTTATCAAAATCCGCCTCTTTCTCGGATAGCCCCCCACGTACCCCCCCATCGTTTACCCCCACTTCAGCGCTTTCAATATTTCCAAAATATGCATCATCTACCCCCCATTTATTTTTGATATTTTCCACCATTTTTTTGGTGATTTTTCGCTTACCAGTTTCAATCGCAGCATAATATGATTGTGATAATCCCAACGATTCTGCCATATCTGTTTGATTTACATCAAATTTTAGTCTTAGTTGGCGTAGTTTTTTGCCTGCGTACATGGTTAAAAAATATTTAAAGAAATATTTTATTTCTTTTTTTGTGATAATTTATTTCTATCTTCGTTACTGAATACGTTAGCAAAACTACCATTTTATGAATATCCAAGAAATTAAAAATCACATTCCACACGGTTATGGAAAGGTAATTGCCGAAAGGGCTGGGGTGACAGAAAAGTCAGTTAGCAACTTTTTAACAGGTAAAACAAAAAGTATAAAAATTGAAATGGCCGCATTGGAGGTTTTGGCTGAACTGAATACCAAAAAGAGTGCTTTGTCTGAAAAAATAAAATAGTAATGAAGGGTGTCAGCATTATAAATAATCAGGTTTGGCTTTCTTACGGCTACCTAAAGGCTAATGGCATTACCCAAAAGCAGTTAGAAAACTGGAGTTATAGAAAGGTTAGCCAAAAAATGCCCATAAATGGGGAAAAGCATGTTTTGTACGACTCTATACCCGAAGCGGAGCGTGCGGAACACTTACCGACCCAACAAACCATTATCTCCACCCTTAATGCCCAGGCGCACGACACCAAGGTAAACCAATATATTAAAGCTTTTCAGCGTTGCATGACGGTGGATTTTATTAAGTACCGCAAACTGTACACCATTTATCCCTGGTTAAAGGATGAAAAAATTACCGAGTACGCCCAACTGCATGCCATATTTACCTATTGCATGGAAGACAGAGACCGGATAAGTCAATTTGCAGCCTTTCAAACCTTGTTTCCGGCAAAGTATAAATGCCAGCAAGTTTTCGACAATAAAAAAAGCAAATTTAAGAAAGAAGGCCACGAAGCCGCAATTGTGGACATGCGCCCCGTTATTTCAAGCCAAAACGGCAAACAGGTTGCACAAAAAAACTGTGATTGGGTACGCCTGTATGTTGCCGCCCCGCAAAAGCTAAGTGCAAGTAAAATACATAAACTAATATGTAAAAACTGCGAAGCCGAGGGCATAACGCCGCCATCATTGGCGTGGGTTGCACTGCAAAAAACCGAAATACTCCGTACAAGCCTTAAAGTTTATAAAGCAAGATACGGGGCAACGCAGGCGCATAACGATTTAATGCCTAAAATGACGCTTTTGCCTGCTGCTTATGCTGGAGACCAATTTCAGGTGGACGGCTGGACTATACCACTATGGTACAAGGAAAACGGCAACCTTAAAAGGTTAACAATGTGTGTTGTTATGGATGCACACAGCAAAAAGGCTGTTGGTGTTTCGGTTGATAAGTCGGAAAACTCCACTATGATTATTGAAGCCCTTAAAGATGCTGTTAAAAATACCGGTGTTGTGCCATTTGAGTACGTTATGGATAAAAGCTGTTACACACGTACCAAACAACATGCGCTTTTTGTAGCAGCTATTGAACGGAAAGGATTAAAGGTTACGGTTGATACAAACCCGCGCCGTAAATCTATACTGGAAAGGAGTTTCCAAAACCTTGATGCACTGGTAAGGGATTATTATGGCTATTTAGGCAAGGGGATAAGGTCAAAAACAATAGATGCCCTGCCATCTGCTGAACAGTTTAAGGAATACGCCAAAAACCCGCTTACCATTGACCAAATTACCGAAATAGCACATGCCATAGTGTACGATTATAACAACACCCCACTACCCAAATTTGATAAAACACCTGTTGAACTTTATCAGCAAAGCCAAAAGCCAAACTGCATACAGGTTAGCGAATTTGAACGGCATAAAATGGTTACTGCTGGTAAGGCATACAAAGCCGTACAAGGCCAAATAACTATACAGAAAGACTTTGCAGAATATGAGTTTATGTTACCCACCAATGTTCATTTAAAATATAATAACAGGCCGGTTTTGGTGCGGTACGACAATTTGCAGGAAGGCATTTGTTTATATGATGCAGATAGCGATGAACCAATAGGCTACGGCGAACCAAAAAAATTAATGCACGGTGCCAAAGCAAACCAAACATCCGAAGACCACAAAATTTTAAGTGAATGGAACCAGCGCCAAAAGGCTATAAAAGATAGCGACACGGGCAACGATTTAAATACAGACTACGAACATACCCTTTTAGATGGTTTTGCAAAAAAGGAAATAGCACAAACTGCCAGGGAAATGCACGACACCCAAAAGTATTTGCCTGAAAACGCTACAAATGCCGCCCCGTTTTATGTGCAAATGGATAACGAAGACGATGCCCCCGTTGTACCGCTTAAAATATTCGACTTAAACGAGTTTTTAAAAGAAGATGATGAATAAAAAAGCACCGGTTGCCGCCGGTGCCATTGCTTAACTCCAAAACAAATAGAGAAATGACAAATTTACCACAAAACAGCGAAATTCAAAAAAAGTGTACTGCCTACCGCCAGTTAAAGGGCATTACCCGCCGCGAACTTGCCGCCCAGGTGGGCGGTATAAGCGAGGCTACTTTAACCCAAATTGAAAACGGCAATTGGGATAATATTAGTAAAAACATGTGGGCAAAGGTTTGGCGCAAAGTAAGCGATAATACCCCGCCCATTTTTGAAACAACCGACTTTAAAGCCACTTTAAATGCCTGTAATATGGCCATTAAAAACTGTTTAATGATAGGCATAACAGGCGATACTGGCACCGGCAAAACTACTGCCCTGCTAAATATCTCAAGGCAGAAAAATGTTTTTTATGTGCCGTTTGATAAAACAATGAAGCCTAAAGAGTTTTTTGCCGCCCTGCTGCGCGAAATGGGTATAGCGTACGAAGGCAACTTAAACCAAATGGTTAACAAAATTGCAGAGGAAATTAACCTTATGGAAAGCCCTTTGATAATAATTGACGAGGCTGGAAAAATTACCCATGCCATGATTTTGTTTTTACAGGTGCTAAGGGATAAAACCCTTAACAATTGCGGCATAGTGCTGGCAGGTATGCCCTACTTTAAAAATAACCTTGAAAAGTACAGTAAAAAGGAGAAAGAGGGCTATGCAGAGTTTTACCGCCGCGTTAATATATGGCATACGCTTAAAGGGTTAAGCCGCACCGAAATAAAGGCAATATGTGCCGCGCATCAAATTACAGATGCAGAGGCACTTTCCGAACTGGCAAGAAAAAACCGCTTTGGAGACCTTACCAACGATATTTTAAAAACCAAACTACAAGCTGAAACCATACAAAACCAATACAACTAAATAAAAGCTTACAACTATGCAATTAATAACCAAAGAGCAACTTACAAAACTGCATGTACTGCTGGCACAAATGGGCCTTATGGACGAAAAGCGCAACATGGTAAAACAGGTTACCAATAACCGCACAGATAGCAGCAGACAGCTTACAATGAACGAAGCGCGTATTTTAATTACCGCCCTTACTGGTAATGATGCTTGCGACCACATGCGCCGCAAAGTATTTGCCCTGGCTTACGAAGCCGGTATTATTTGGGGCGATACCCCACAAGATAAAGCCATGAATGGCGCAAAGCTTAACAGTTTTTTACTGGAGCGGGGAACGGTTAAAAAGCCATTGGCAAAGCTTACACACACCGAATTGGTAAAAACGGTATCTCAATTTCAGCAAATAATAAAGCACCAGGGCGAAGGCAAAGCCGCTAAGGCCACAACCGCCCTTTTAAAAGAACTGGGGTTAACCAGCAGCATTAAAAACCGCGCAAAAGCTATTTAAACCGCAATTATAACCCCTGATAAAAATACCTTATGCAACTGCCCAATATATTAAACAGCAAAGGCACCACATCGGTAATACAATTAAGCGTTACCAATAAAGCCAATACAACCAAACAGGCATATTTTTTATTCAACCCTGATGATAATTGGTTTGAAGCCGAAAACGCAACATCAAGCGATGTTTTAGGCCATTTTTCAGGCTCTCTTATGCATACAATAGAGCAGGACACCGAGGCGGTTTTAATGCAGTGTACGGCCTTTCAGGTAACGGGTGGCATCGTTAAAAAAGGTACAAGCTTTTGCCCAATGGTGCGCGATGGCGAAACATTTAAAAGCTGCATTATTTATAAAGATGGCAGCATTGAAATTATTTAACATTAAAACAGATATACCATGCAAGAACCATTAAGCAAACTACAACTTGCTGAATTAAAAAACAAGGCCGCAAGGCTTGTTATTATGGACGGGTTAACCCAAAAGGAAGCCGCTAAACAAATTGGGGTTTCCGAAAAAACGGTTAGCAAGTGGGCGCAAAAACACCATTGGGCTGCTGCTGCCGAAAGCTATTTAATTAATTCGCCTGCTGCCTTACTGAATGTAACCGCATTTTCAGACTATTTAAAGGCGGCAGACGAAAACGCATACAATGTATTTAAAAAGCATTTGGAAGCCTATATGAAGGATACAAAAGAAAATCAAGGATGGTTTTGGATAGTATGATTAATCGGAGAACACGCCCGGTGTTTCTACATCGGGCTTTTACTAAAAAATGCTTTAAAATGTTTTTGTTGATTTTGAATATCGGAAAACAGGCCCAGTGTTTCTACACAGGGCTTTTAATAAAAAAACCGCCTTAAAATATTTGGTGTAAAAAGATTTTAGCTTCATTGGCCGGTTGTTTCTACCTCTGGCAGGTTTGTAAATTTGGAAACCGCCCCGTAACTGGGGCGGTTTTTTAATTCAAGTCATCTGCAAAAACTGCTTAAATGGCTATAAATAAAGGGTTTTACGTAAAAAAAGAAATAAAATAAACCCATTTTTTTTGATAAAGTGTTGAATTTCATTTGTTTACACGGTTTTTACTCCGTTTAAAAGGTCGAAACCCCCTCTTTTACGTCAATTTAAGTGCATAAAAGTGTGTTTTTGCAATGCTTTATTTGCCAAAAACAGGGTGTTGGCTTGGTGCTTTTAGGCTATTGGTACGGGCTTTTTTGTTGGCATAATTGCAACCCAACTATTAAAAATCTCTCACCCTGCACCCCCTTTTTTTGCTTTTGGGCTGTTGTTACACCCTAAAAAAAGGGCAACCCCCCCATAGTTACTAACCAAAAACGGGCTTTTGTTGGTGGTTTTAGGTGTGTTTACCCCCTTTTTAATTGCTAAAAAATGGCAGTGCTTTTGCTAAACCAATGTGTAAGTTATTAAGTACGCCTGCGCTGGGCTGCTGCTGCCTTTGCGCTAATTTGTTAAAGGCTGTTTAATGTATGGCTTTGGTTAGTATTTTACTAAGCCTATACGGCTATTTATTTTAGCAACCATCATGTTTTTTGTATCTTTGATATAACACGGCAATATGTGCCGCTTCATTCTCCACTTTCATTATATCCAAAGCAAAAGGTTAATTCATTTTGTACGCGCTGCGTGCTTTTTAATCGTGTTTAACGCTTAATCTAAATATAGTATATAATGTTCCCCCCAATAGCTACATCGTTGTTAGAAGGCCACTCTTTAACAGAATGGAACGAATTAATCGAAGAGGTTAATAATATAATTCGCAATCCATTTACAAGGGGCGTAGTTGCGCCGGTACATGTAAATGGCCACACTTTACAGGAATACTATGCACTAATAGGAGAGGTTAGTAATGCAATTCACAATCCCGTTAAAAGGGTTGTAGCTGCGCCGGTACATGGCGGTTACACACCCCATTTATTAAATGTACCAAACAATCTAAACGTATACAATATGGCAGCAACACCCCTAAAAACGGCAGATGTAGATGCAATGATTAAACAGGCTGTAAAGGATAATGATATTACCCCCGATGAGGCAAACGATTTGCGGGTGAGGTATAAAAATGACCCGCAGGGGCTACATTCAATTATCAACGACCATGCCCGTAAAAGGTTACAATATCTTGAAAGTTTAAGCTTTCCTGAAATTGACAAAAAGGACGGGCTTGCAGAGGAACTAATAAGGCGCGATTATGCAACATACCGCAAAAAGTACGTTGCATATTATGGGAAAGAGCCTAAAGCTTTAGATGCTAAAGTAGCATCGGACAAGGATATGCAAAAGGAAATAAACAACCTTGAAAGCATGCTGGTAAGAGATGGTAGAACTACACAGGGCCAGGCAGACTTTATAAGAAAAGGCAACACTAACGACCCCAACAACCATTTAAAAATATTGCATGGTATAGCAAACAGTAAGCGTGAGGCTTACGAAAACGAAAGCTGGGATAAGTTAGACCGTGCCGGAAAGCTGGAGGAATTAAAGACAAACCATTTAGACCTGTTTAAACAAAAGTACCGCGAAAAATTTGGCAAGGACTACCAGGGTAACTAAACCACAACCAACAACTTTTTTAGTTCTCAATTCACCATTTATAAAAAAAAATTAAAAAACAAAAATTATGTCCGTACTTATTTACACAGATACATCAAGCTACGAGTTATTAAGAAGAGACCTTGACACTATTGCAGCAAAAGCGCAACAAATTGTTGACCTGTATAACATTATGGAGTTAGAGCCATTGGTAACAGCCGATTTGCCTTTGCTTGTTACAAATCCCGCGCAAATTGTATTTAACAAAGTAACAGGAGGTGCACCCGTTACAATTGGTGGGCTAATTATTGACCCTGTAAAAGCTATGGAAATATTGCAAAAACCAGTTGGGTATACCGATTTTATAGCGGCTGCTCAAGGCTTACCCACCTGGTTTAAAGAAGCGGTTTTTGCTTCAGGGGCAAGTTATCATGTTAACCAGTTTTTTAAGTCATGCGAAATAGATGAAAGCGGAAATGTGCAGGTAACAGCA
>CAZRDD010000112.1:0-12452 GCA_964598675.1 uncultured Parafilimonas sp. | reverse complement strand
TTGTGCTGGTGCCTGCGGTATGCCAGGCCGTAAACATACCCGTACTTGCAGCAGGTGGTATTGCTACCGGCAAACAAATGCTGGCGGCAATGGTGCTGGGTGCAGAAGGCGTACAAATAGGCAGCCGCTTTGTATGCAGCGTGGAAGCCTCGGCACACGATGCTTTTAAAAACGCTGTGATACAGGCCGCCGAAGGCGACACCATGCTTAGCATGAAAAAAACAGTACCGGTACGGCTATTAAAAAACAAGTTTTTTGAGGAGGTAAAAGCGGCTGAATTAAGGGGTGCCACACCCGAGGAATTGCAGCAACTGCTGGGCAAAGGCAGGGCAAAAAAAGGCATGTTTGAAGGCGATTTGCAGGAAGGCGAACTGGACATAGCCCAGAGCGCTTACCTGGTAAACCACATACACGCTGCTGCCGGTATTGTGCAGGAAATATGGGCTGAGTTTAGCACAGCGTTGCAAAACCCGTTGGGGCGCTAAAAGCAATTATGTTTTTGAAGGCACCAGTTTTGCTTTTAAGGCTGAAGAAATACTGTCAACGTCATTCAGGCAATTATGAAATAATCAATATTCAATGCTCAATATTCAATGCTCAAGTAACCAAGAATATAGAACCCGGAGCGCCGCCTGTGTTCTCCTTGAATATTGAGTGTTGAGCATTGATTATTGAATATTAAAATGGAAAAACAACCATTGTTTATACAACACACCGGGCCATATAAAACCAGTTTATGCAATACCTATTACTAACAGCCTCATGGGCAATATTTGGGCTGTTACACAGCCTGTTTGCATACAGCCGTTTTAAACAGGCCGTACAGGCGGTTATTAAGCACCGTTACAAATACTACCGGTTATTATACTCCCTTTTTGCCACGCTTAACCTGGGGTTTATTATATGGTTCCATTTTTCCATCAACAGCATGGCGCTATGGCAAAACACCGTTGTGGAAAAAGCTGTAGCCGTATTGCTGGCCATACCAGCTTTTGTGGTAATGGGCATATCTATAAAAAAATACTTTTTAAACCTTAGCGGTATTGAGGTGTTGCTTAACCGCCCGGCCGCAAGTGCCTGCCTGCAGCAAACCGGTTTGCATAAATTTATGCGGCACCCTTTGTACAGCGGCACCATAGCCCTGGTATGGTGTATTTTTTTGTGGCAGCCAACACTAAGCAATATTATTTCGGCCACGTGCATAACCCTTTACACACGTATTGGCATTTATTACGAGGAAAAAAAATTGGTGCAGGAGTTTGGCGATGAATACATAACCTACTCAAAAAAAACAGCAATGCTTATACCTGGTTCTTTGAAAAATTTACTGGGTTAAGATCTCTTATTATTTAATCTTCATTGTGCCTTTTAATTACCCGAAATCTGGTATACCTAAAAATCTTTGCCGCATAAACACTCTCTTCAGTTTTGATAAAATCCCTGGAAAATCCCTTGTTCTTATAAAACTGCCCGGTAAATTCTACCACTACTCCATTTTGGCACAACGAGTCTGACAAAGACGCTTTTGCTTCAGCAGCTTCTATAAACATGCAATGGGCAGCTAATGAGTCTTGTTTTTTGTACTTTCCTGCATCACCAGGCTGAATCCAATTAGCACAGTCGCAGGCCCAGTTTATATACCTAAGCGTTAGCGTATGTGTTTCACTTTCCAGTTCATTACTTTTGTGGAAGCAGGACACATACAAAATAAACACTACCACTGCTAACCTTTTCATCTATATCAGTTTAGTTTCTTATCCGCAAACTTCCTCCACCACCTCCACAATAACCTGGCAGGCATTTATTAATTCCTCTTCAGTTATAATCAATGGTGGGGCTATGCGCAGGCAATCAGGGGCAAACAAAAACCAGTCTGTTATCAATCCCCGTTCAATGCAACGGTGTATAATGGTTTTATTGGTATCAAAATCGGCCAGTTTAACAGCCGCCCATAAACCTGCAACCCTTACCTGCTGTATGGCCGGGTGTACCAGGCAGGTGTTAAGTATCTGCTGCTTTTGTGCAATACTGTTTATATAATTGCCCTCCAGCAGCACCTCAAAGGCCGCCAGGCCTGCAGCACAGCTTACCGGGTGGCCGCCAAAAGTAGTAATATGCCCCAGTACGGGGTTGTGTGTAAGCAGGTTCATAAGCCCATTGCCTGCAATAAAAGCGCCCAGCGGCATGCCGCCCCCCAACGCTTTGCCCAGCAGCAGTACATCAGGCACAACGCTGTATTGCTCAAATGCCCAAAGCGTGCCGGTGCGGCCAAAACCTGCCTGTATCTCATCCAGTATCATCAACGCACCGGTACTACTGCATTTTTGGCGCACTGCCTGCAGCCAGCCTGCTGGCGGCTTGTTAATACCGCTTTCGGCCTGTACCGTTTCCAGCAATATACAGGCGGTATTTTCGTCAATGGCATCAATAGCTTCCTGGCTGCCATAATTAAAATGGTGTATATCCGGCAGCAGCGGGCGAAAGGCGTTGCGCCAGTATTCATCGCCCATAAGGCTTAAAGCCCCCTGTGTACTGCCGTGGTAACTGTTGTTAAAAGCAATTATTTTGCTTCGGCCGGTGGCCCTTTTGGCAAGCTTCATGGCGCCTTCCGTAGCCTCGGCACCGCTGTTGGTAAAATATACGGTGTTTAGGGCAGGGGGCAAAAAATCCGTCAGCCGTTTGGCATAGGCCACCTGCGGCGTTTCAATAAACTCCCCATACACTATAAGGTGCATATAGGCTTCGGCCTGCTGCTTTACCGCCTCAATTACACGGGTGTTGCCGTGGCCAATGTTGCATACGCTAAAACCGGCAATAAGGTCAAGCCAGCGCCTGCCCTGGGCATCGTACTGGTAAATACCCTGCGCCCTTACAATCTCCAGCCCAATGGGTGCTGGCGAGGTTTGCGCAACGTGGCTTAAAAACAATTGCCTGTTAGAGATTGACTGCATGATGGTAAAATTCCTCCGCGCCAAAATTCCGCCAAACACGCGGATAAATTATTTTTTTATCAACAATGTGCATTAATATGTTACACATGAGATAAATCACCATTAGTGGTGGCTATTTATGGCTAATTTTGAAGGCATAAATAACAACAACAGATGGCTCTTATCATCCCTGTACTTGGCAAAGCCCCCAAATTGGGCAAAGACTGTTTTATAGCCCCCACCGCCACCATTATTGGTGATGTGGAAGCTGGCGACGGCTGCAGCTTTTGGTTTAATGCCGTTGTGCGTGGCGATGTGCATTATATTAAATTAGGCAACAAGGTTAACGTGCAGGATGGTGCTATTATACACTGTACCTATCAAAAACACCCTACTACTGTTGGCAACAACGTATCCATTGGCCACAATGCCATTGTACACGGCTGTACCATTCACGATAATGTGCTGGTGGGCATGGGCGCTATTGTGATGGACCGTTGCGAGGTACACAGCAATTCCATTATAGCAGCCGGTGCCGTTTTACTGGAGGGTGCCGTGGTTGAGGCGGGCAGTATTTTTGCCGGTGTACCCGCCAAAAAGGTGAAAGAAGTATCGCCAGACATGATTGAAGGCGAGATAAACCGCATTGCAAACAATTATTTAAAATATTCTTCGTGGTTTTCTGATTTCAATGCAGCGAAATAGAAATGCAGGCTGTCTAATAATACGGATAGTCCTTGCAACCACAATCAAAACTTACTGCTTAACTTTTACAACTATGATCAAATCTAGTGTAAGGACTATCCTGTTTTGTTTTGTTACGCTTTGCTTGTCATCATGTGCTGTAAAAAAAGGATGCCCTTCCAACGGTGCAAATGTTGGCGCAGAAAAAATATTAAGTGGCGACCCCCAGGCAGCCAAAGATATACGGAATGGAAAAAAATATAATATAAGAAAATATTAGGGGGATGAATATATGGAAGCTTATGAATTAAACACCACTGTTAACACAGTAATTGACGAAAACGGAAGTTTGCAAAAATTTTACTCGCTAACCAATCAACTGAGTAAAACCCGCCACGTACGCTTTACCAACAAGCTTGATGATGCGGATAATATTGAATGGCATTTTAAGTACCGGGGCCACCAGCTTACCCTGCAGTACAACATTTACAACGGCGTTACCCTTATGCCGCAAAACAGTAAAGATGTTACCGCTGCCGAAAAGCTTGCCGTAAAACTTAAAAAAGCAGTTTAGTAGGTGGTTTCTTTAATGGTTTCAAGAATGTTATAATAACTCACATAACGTTCGGCGGCTATGTCGCCCTGCTCCACCGCTGTTTTTACTGCACAACCCGGCTCGTTAATATGCAAGCAATTATTAAACTGGCAATTGCCTAAAATGCGCCGCATTTCGGGGAAGTAATGCGATAGTTCCTGCCTGGGTATATCTACCAGGCCATACTCACGTATGCCGGGCGTATCAATTATTTTACCACCGCCGGGCAGATTAAACATTTCGGCGAAGGTGGTGGTGTGCATACCCTTACCGCTCCAGCCACTCACCTCCTGCGTGCGCAGCCCCATGGTGGGGAACACCTTATTAATAAACGTTGATTTACCCACACCGCTATGGCCGCTTAATAAGGTGGTTTTATTGTGCAGCAGCGTACGTATTTCATCGGCGCCCTGGCCGGTTTGCATACTGGCCAATACTATTTTATATCCAATGGCCTCATACATATCCTTCAGCTCGGCAAACTTATCCAGCTCTTTCTTCTTGTATATATCGCTTTTATTAAATACCACAATGGCGGGTATATGGTAGGCTTCGGCCGATACCAGAAATCTGTCAATAAACCCTTGCGAAGTGCGGGGGTCTTTAAGGGTGGCAAAAAGCAACACCTGGTCTAAATTAGAGGCTATAATATGGTGGTGCAGCCTGTGGTGGGGCGATGCCCGCACCATATAATTTTTACGGTCGTATATGTTGGTGATAATGGCGGTGTTCTCGGCCACATCCTCCAGGTCAATATCCACCTCATCCCCCACCGCTACGGGGTTGGTTGAGCTAAGGCCGTCTATTTTAAAAACACCTTTTAAGCGGGTATTATATACCTTGCCATTTTCAGCCCCTGCCACATACCAGCTTCCCGTTGATTTATAAATTAGCGCCTTCATATAAAAAGCGAAGATACAGTTAAGGGCGGCAAACACCAATCTTACAAATTCAAAGCCATAAACGGGCCAGGCAATAATGCGCCGGACAGGCATTTTACGCCAGCGTTTTACAAAACAGGGCTACAATACATTGGCGCAAGCCGCTGCTGCAAGCCAGCAGGTTGCGCCAACATAAAAGCAAAAAGCATGTAAGCTATTTTAGCTACACCACACTGTATGGCCTTTTGGGCTTCAAAGCCCTGTCCAGCGAGCGTACACCAGCCCCTTCTATCAACAGAAAAAGGCATACCAACAATTGCGCATAATCGCTGCGGACTTCGTGCATCACAGCCCAAAAGCCCACTTTTGGCAGTGCAGGCGGTAATGGCAGTGGGCTGGTGCCCAGGTACAACGCAATTTTGGTGGTAAGAATGGCCACAACCATCTCCCCTATAAAATAAAACGAAACCAGGCGCGTAAGCAGCCCGGCAATAAGCAGCAGGCCGCCAACAATTTCGCTTACAGCGATGAAATGCGCCAAAATCTCCGGCATGGGGAAGCCCAGTTTTGTAAATCGGCCCACCCCCTGGTTGGGGTATACAAATTTCAAGATGCCCTCAGAAAGAAAAACACCGCCCGCCATCAACCGCAGTATAAGTATGCTTGAGGGGCCTGTAAGCGGCGGGGTTAAAAACCAGCTGATCCATTTTTTCATAGTTGTTTATTTTTTTGTGTGCAGTTTTTTATTTGCCACACAAAGCAAGCATAAACCTTTGTGCAGGTTAAATGTTTTACACCACCCGGCCCTATTACTTGATGAAGCGTTGTTTTACACCAACATCAAGTATTAAGCATACTTTATGTAAAATTGTATTGTACTCATAAATTGCTGGCTATTTTTGGTGTGCAAAACGCCCGCAACTATTATGCGCAAAAACAACATATTTTGGAACATTGCCCTTTGGGCCGGGCTGTACATACTGTGGGTGGCTATTTTTCAAAACCACTCGCTAACCATTACCCGCACAATAACGGTTGAGTTTTGCTACCTGCTGTTTATAGCGGCCAATTATTATATACACGTTTATTATACCATACCGCATTTTTTATACCGCAAAAAATACGGCTGGTTTACGCTTACCCTGCTAGGTTGCATAACCGCCGCCGCATTGCTGCGTGTGCCGTTGGCCATGTTTTTAAACAGGCATTTTTTTTTATTTAACCAGCCACAGCCAACAGCTTTAAAGTTATTTGTAAACTCGCTGGTAAATATTTTTGTGTGGGTGGTAAGCCTGGTGGCGGCAAGGCTTGTAATTGAAAAAATACGGCTGCAACAGTACCTTGATACTATTGAAAAAGAAAAGGCAAAGAATGAACTCGAGTTTTTAAAAGCGCAGTTTAACCCGCATTTTCTTTTTAACTCCATCAACTCCATTTATGGCCATATTGATAAAAAAAATACTACGGCAAGGGGCATGTTGTTAACCTTCTCGCAAATGCTGCGCTACCAGTTGTACGAGTGCAATACAAACAGCATTAGTATTGATAAGGAAGTTGAGTATATAAAAAACTACATAACCCTGCAACAGGTACGAAAAGAGGAAAGCCTGGTGGTTAACCTGCAGATACGCGATGATGTGAAAGGCTTTACAGTTGCGCCTTTATTGTTTATTACGTTTATTGAAAACGCTTTTAAATATGTAAGCAATTATAACAACGGCGAAGACAGGGTAGACATATTGCTTAAAAAAGAAGAAAACGCACTGTTGTTTAAAGCCACCAATACGAAAGAGCATAACACCAGCAACAACATAGAAAAAGGCGGTATAGGCATTGTTAATGTACAACGCAGGCTTGAACTGCTGTACCCCGCCAAACACCACCTGCTTATTAATGATACGCCTGCACAGTATGAGGTAACCTTAACTTTACAATTGTTATGAAACTAAAGTGCATTATAGTGGATGATGAACCTGTGGCCCGCAAACTGCTGCAGGAGTATATTGAGGATATTGATTTTCTTGAATTGGCTGGCGTTGCCGAAAACCCTTTAAAAGCTGGCACCCTTATTACACAACAAACTATAGACCTTATTTTTCTTGATATTAACATGCCTAAACTTACTGGCATTGAATTTTTACGGGCTACCAAACACTTACCCATGGTTATTATGACCACCGCTTATGCAGAATATGCGGCAGATGGCTTTGAGCTTGATGTAACAGATTATTTGGTAAAGCCCTTCTCGTTTGAGCGCTTTTTAAAAGCTTGTAACAAAGCAAGGGAATACTATGTATTAAAAAACAATATTGCGGTGGAGATGAAACCTGCCGGGGAGTATTTTTTTGTGAAATGCGATGGCAAAATTGAAAAGGTTTTATACAGCGAGCTTATATACGTGGAAGCCATGCTTAACTATGTACTACTGCATACTGACAGCCGTAAACTAATGGTGTACCTTACCATTAAAAGCATTGCCGAACAATTGCCTGCCGGTATGTTTTTAAAAGTACACAAATCGTACATTATTAATGTACAAAAAATAAAAAGCATTGAGGGCAACGAAGTAACCCTTACCAATGCAAAAGTTACCATAAGCCAAAACTTTTACGATGCAGCCATGAAGGAAATACTACAGGATAAAATAATAAAAAGATAAGCGCTTAATAAGGCGATCTGCAGCCACACAACTAACCAACAGGCATTGTTCTTTATCAATTGCAGCCTTCACTTACCGCAGGCAGAATTACCCAAATACTATTTGCACCCTTTTTTAAAACCCCGCATAATAATCATACCCCTGTTCTGCCCAGTAATCTTTAGGTTTATCGTTGCTAAAAAACAGGGTGCCTATACATTTTAAATGCTTTATGCCATACTTAACCGGTATAATAAGCCGTAAAGGGTAGCCCTGCTTCATGGGCAGCGGCTTATCGTTAAGCTCGTAACACAAAATGGTTTGCGGCAACAAAAAGCTTTTCATATCAATGCCCACGTAGTATTTTTTATCGGGCGTTTGCAACCCGGCGTATTGCATTTTTTCAAAGCCCTGCAGGTGGTAGTGTTCTAAAAAATCTTTTACCGTCACCCCTGCCCAATGGCTCACCTGGTTCCAGCCTTCAATACATTTAAAATCAAAAATCACTTCCTTTTTAGGCAACTGCCTTAAATCATCCAGGCCAATTTTAAGCGTATCGCCCGCCGCCCGTATTACCTGCAAGCGCCAGGTGGCGGCATCAATGGTATCGTGTATGCCTATCAGCCCGTTTACCCGTACATTTTTTACCGCCTCAGCCTTGCTGTACTCTTTAACATGGGTATTGCTGTCTAAACCAGCTTTAAAAAGTTTTTCATTTGCTTCAAGCGTTGCACGCAGTGGTTTAAGCGCAGCGCCCTGCTTTGGCTGGCTGTTAAGCCATTGCCAGGCAAAATAGCCACCCGTTATTAAAGCCGCAAACAATACAAAAGCCACTATTGTTTTTAGGGTGTATGCCCTGTTGCTTATTGTTTTGGTACGGTTGCTAAAATCATTCTTCTTCATGTACTTGCGGTTGTGGTGTTAAGGTGGGTGCGGGCTGCGCTGGCACGGGTGTTTCCACAAGTATTTCAACTGGTGGTTGGGCGGCTATTGCCGGTTTAATTATTTCAAAACCGGTTACCATTGCCTGAAAATTGTTCCACCCGGTGATGATAACCTGTATAATATGTATTACAAAAAACAAACAATAGCCAATGGTTAACGCAAAATGTACCAGTCTTGCAGTGGCATACCCGCCGCAAAGCCAGGTAAGCCACCTGAACTCCGCCGGTTTATAAATAGCCAGCCCCGTTGCTATAGACCCCGCCCCCATGATGATAATAGCCGTATACGCTATGCGCTGGGCGGCGTTGTATTTTTGCTGCGGGGGCAGGTGTTTGCGTAAGTGTAAATCGTGCAGCAGCACCTGCCATGCCTGTTTAAAGTTGTGCTTGTTGGGCAACAGGTAACGCCATTCGCCAGAAATTACAGTGTACAATACATACAGCAACCCGTTACCAAAAAACAGCCACATAAAAGCAAAATGAAAACTCATACCCTCAGCCAGCCGGTACGGTATTTTAAGTGCTTTGTAAAAACCTTTGGGGAAGAAATGGTAAATTTCCACACTGCGAATACTAATGGTATATTTGGCATAGGCCGAGGAAATAAAGATGCCGCTCCGTATCATAACAGCCAGTATGGGAAAATTTACCCAATGAAACCAGCGTATGGCAAGGGGATGCTTTTTAAGTACTGTTTTCATGCTGAAAATTTACCGTTTAATTATGGTGTTGCAAAAAAGGCTTTGTTTAAAACCTGTTTGACGGCAACCTGCGCAAAAACTTACGGCAAATGGTATATTTTAGTTTTTACCTACCCACAACAAAAAAGGCCGCAACAAATAACATTGCTGCGGCCCATTGTTTATAAAAAACGGTTGTATTAGTTCCTGCCCATCAGTTCAACACTGCGGTTAATAAAGTTGGTAAGGGCACTGCCTTTTAACAAGCCTTGCGACAGCAGGGCAAGGTCGGCCAGGGAGCGTACCTGCTTCTCCTGTGTATCCTTATTCTCCTCCTTCAGCAATACCTGGAAGATGGGGTGGTTACCATTTACTGTTAAGGTAACCTCATCCGGCATTTGGGCATAAAATGCCGTCATGCCGCCACCCATAGCACCCATATCTTTCATGCGGCGCATAAACTCCGGCCTTGTGGCTATAACAGGGGCTGTTTCGGGGCTTAAGCCCTTAACATCCACCGTTACATGCAGTTCGGGCAACTCCAGTTTAAACAGGTCTTTAAGCGTGGTTTCTTCTTCCTTGCTTAAAACGGTGTCGTTATGCTCCTGTTTGTCAATAATATTATCGGCTATATCGGCATCCACCCTGGTAAAGTGTACATTCTCCCACTTCATTTCCATATTGTTTATAAAAGCAGCATCTACAAGGGTTTCGGCCTTAACAACAACATATCCTTTAGCGGTACAGGCTTTAATGTAAGCATCCTGCTGTATCGGGTCGGTGGTGTAAATAATCACCTGTTTGCCCTCTTTGTTTTTTTGCAGGGTTTCGGTAGCCAGCTTGTATTCTTCCAGCGTATAAAACTTTGCTTCGCCGCCTTCTGGCGCGGCATCCTGCATAATCAAAAACTTGTTGGCTTTCTCCAAAAACTTATCGTCGGTCATCATACCATACTTAACAAACAAGCCCAGGCTATCCCATTTTTCTTCAAACGACTTCCTGTCGTTACGGAAAATTTCTTCCAGCTTATCTGCTACTTTTTTGGTAATGTGCGCGTTTATTTTTTTAACGTTGGGGTCGCCCTGTAAATAGCTCCTGCTAACGTTCAGCGGAATATCTGGACTGTCAATAACACCATGCAGCAGCATCAAAAATTCAGGTACAATATCCTTAACCTCGTCTGTTACAAATACCTGGTTGCTGTACAACTGTATTTTATCCTTCTGTATCTCGTAGCTCTGTTTTATTTTAGGAAAGTACAGTACACCGGTTAGGTTAAATGGATAATCTACGTTAAGGTGTATCCAAAACAGCGGTGTTTCGCCGTAAGGGTATAGCTCTTTATAAAAGTTCTGGTAGTCTTCGGTGGTAAGGTCGGCAGGTTTCCTTGCCCAAATGGGCGACGTGTTGTTGATGGGTTTTTCTTCGCCTTCTTTTTTCTCGCCTTCTTCGCTAAAGAAGATAGGCACCGGCAAAAAGCGGCAGAATTTTTCCAGGATGCCTTTAATCCTTGGGCCTTCTAAAAACTCCTGGCTGTCCTCGTTAATGTGCATCACAATTTTTGTACCCCTGTCGCTCTTGTCAATCTGGTACAATTCAAATTCGGGGCTGCCATCGCAATTCCAGTAAACAGCGTTTTCGTCTTTGTAGCTCTTGGTAAAAATTTCTACCTGGCTGCTCACCATAAACGAGCTGTAGAAACCCAGGCCAAAATGGCCTATAATGTTAGCATCTTTATACTTGGTTAAAAACTCTTCTGCACCGCTAAAAGCCACCTGGTTAATGTATTTATCAACCTCGGCTTCGGTCATACCAACGCCACGGTCAATAATGCTAAGGGTTTTTTCCTTGGCATCCAGCACCACATCAATTCTCAGTTCGCCCAGCTCGCCTTTGGCTTCGCCAATACCCGAAAGGGTTTTAATTTTCTGGGTGGCATCTACGGCGTTGCTTACCAGCTCGCGCAGAAAAATTTCATGGTCGCTGTACAAAAACTTCTTGATGATAGGAAAGATATTCTCCGTTTGAACACGAATCTGGCCTTTTTGCATATCGGTTATAATTTTAAAAGTGTAAATGTTTTAAGTGTTAAAAGCCTGTGGGCATTTGTTTGTTATACACAAAACACCCTGCCCCCAAGGCTATGCTGCACACTTGCCCTCAAACACAATACCAAACGGCTGCAAACTGCCAGTATGGCAATAACAAATAGTTAGCCCTGCATAAATTGCGCAATACTGTTTATTACATGCCATGCCCTGGCGGGCAGTACCTGCAACAGGCCGTGCATTGCAAACCACGTTTTCGTACATTTGCCAGCGTATGAAACAATTTGAAGTTCCCAATATATACCGCAGCAGCCTTATTAGCGCCGTTAAAGCAAAACGCCGCCAGCAGGATAAGCTTAAAAAAGATTTTACCCCCACCCTTTTAAACTTTGGGCCACTTAAAATTTACCTTGCCCGCCATTTTGGTTTTTGCTATGGGGTAGAAAACGCCATTGAAATAGCCTTTAAAACCATTGACGAAAACCAGGGCAAACGTATTTTTTTGCTGAGCGAAATGATACACAACCCCCAGGTAAATGCCGACCTGCAGGCGCGCGGAGTGCAATTTTTGCAGGACACCTACGGCAAACAGGTGATACCTTTTGAAGATTTGACAGGTGATGATGTGGTGATAATACCGGCTTTTGGCACCACCCTCGAAATTGAAAAACTACTGAACGATAAAGGCATACACACCGAAAAATACAATACCACCTGCCCTTTTGTGGAGAAAGTTTGGAACCGCAGCGAGCAGATAGCCCAAAAAGGGTACAGCATAGTGGTACATGGCAAGCCTAAACACGAGGAAACCAGGGCCACCTTCTCCCACGCATCGCTGCACACGCCAACGGTGATTGTAAACGATATGGCCGATACCATTGAACTGGCCAAATACCTTACCGGCGAAAAGCCTGCCGAGCAGTTTTACACTGAATTTAAAGGCCGTTACAGCCCTGGCTTTACCGTGCAGGAACACCTGCAGCGCATTGGCGTGGTTAACCAAACCACCCAGCTTGCCACCGATACCCAGGCCATTGCCGAATACCTGAAAG
>CAZRDD010000111.1:0-12473 GCA_964598675.1 uncultured Parafilimonas sp. | reverse complement strand
ATTTTTTGCTCATTCAGAATTTCCTGGTTGGCTGTAGTGGCCGCGTAGTTGGCTGCCAGTAAGGCATTTTGGGTATTAAGCTGCTGGGTGGTATTGGTAAGCCTTATAATGGGCTGGCCTTTTTTAACCGTATCGCCTTCGGTTACCAATATTTCCGCTACAACACCGTTTACGGTGGAAAATACCTGGTACTGGTTGCGGCTTTTTACAATACCCGAGGCATAAATGCTTTCGGTAATATTTTCAACGGATGGGCTGGTGCTTTCCTGTTTGCTTTTGCAGGAGGCGAATAAAATAAGGGCAGCGATAATTATTAAAACCGTTTTTGCCATATACGTGTAATTGCATTTTTGCACTGGCTAAAGGTAAATTTGTTTTCAATCGGTTGATATCAATAACATCAATGTATAAATAAAGCATACCTGGTAACTTTTTAATGTTAACTGGTATGCTTTATTATTTAACTGGCTGTACAGAAAAATGCGGGGAGAATGCATTTAGGTAAGCCTGTTTACAGGCTACGGTAAAGCTTTGGCTTATCCTTTTAAAAGGTTCACCTGCCCGGTAAGCCCGGTAGGGCCAAACAGGTCGCCATCGCTCCATTCCTGCGCGGCTTTGTTGTTCTTAAGCGATTTTGTATAAGCCCCTGCCGTGGTAACTATTTTTATGGCAATATAGTTCTCGCCCTGCTGTATGGCTTTTGAAATATCGTACACATGGTTGCCATACCATTTAGCACCCAATGGGCGGCCATTTACTTCCAGCTCGCTAACATCGTTAATATGCCCCAGCGATAAATAGGTTTTGCCACTAACATCGGTAAGGCTTAATACTTTGTGGTAGGTGATGCTGCCCGAAAAGTCTTTGGTATCGGGGCGCAGCTTAAGGTCGGTAAGGTTCTCCAGCGTAATTTTTTGCGTTGTATTGTTAAGGTGGTTAAGCGTTAACTGCCAGGGGCCGGTTATGGCTGTGGCGGTAAGGCTGGCTGTATTGATGATGGGGTATGTTTCACCATCCTGTTTGGTATCAAATACAATCAGTTTAGCTTCGGATGGGCCAAGCTCAATCTCAAGTTTACCACCGGGGCCAGCCGGGTAAAGAAATCTTTCTCCTGTTTCCGCATCCCACAACCAGGCCGTTTTGTTATTGTTAAAGGTGGCGGTAAAGCGGTGGGCTTTGGCAGCACTGTAATTGCTGAAGTAAAAAATATCTTTATCGCCGCTTTTATAATACAACTGGTTAATATGTATTACGGGGCTGCTGATGGCCACGTAAGGCGTTAACCCAAATTGTTGCTGTATTGCCCGCCACCAGGTAATAAGGTCGTTACCCGGTGCGGCCACCACACCAGCCGTTTTTGGGTGGGTTTTTAAAATGCTGTTGCTGATGCCTTCAATCTCCCTGCTTTTTTGTTTGTAGCCTGTTAAGCCAGAGGAGAGGTGCGGCGTTTTACCAATAAATATAACCTTGCCGCCTGCTGCTGCAAATTGCTGTATGGCTTTGGCTGTTTCGGTATGTACGGTTTCCACCTCAATAAGCACCAGTGTGTTATAGCTGCGGGTGTTAAAGTTTAGGTTGCCGTTGCTGCTGGTGGCATGCTGCAGTACCTGCTCCGACACATAATCGCAGCCATTGCCGTTTTGATGAATGGCCTCCCAAACCTTGTGTACATAAGGCGGGTAGCTTACGTTAGGGAATGGGTCGCGCTGAAAACCGAATTTAGAGGCGAGGTCTGCCAGTGGGTGAAGCACAGCAATATTGGCCTGCATAACGGAGTGCATAAACAATGAAGACAGGCGAGATTTATAATCGCTCCACAGCCTGAAGTATGGCCACCAGGGGTTGCGCTCGTTAAAAAAGCTGCCATAACGCAGCCAGCCGGGAAACGGCGCTTCCAGCGGGCTGTAATTAAACCCGTGCAACACGCTGTGCGTAACGCCGGACAGGTTGCTTTGGTCGCCGGTTATCTTTACCCGCTCCAGCGTGGCGCTGAATATTTGCCCGGTGTTGGTGTTTTCCTCGCAGCTTATTTCCTGCTTGCCCGCAAGGTGTGCCGCGCTGGATACAAACTTGTTAACCATTGTATAGTTGCGCCCGCTAAAATTATCGGGGCTGGCATCAAATTCTTCTATTTGTGGCACCCATGTCCAGGTTTCACATTCGGGTATATCAAGCTGCATGGTGGCATCTATGGCATTGCAATCCATGCCGTAAGCCTGCATGCGGCTTTGTACGCCGTGCTTTTTGCACCAGGCGGTAAAAGTACCCACAAACCTTTCCTGAAAAAGGGCTTGTTTGGTTTCTAAAAAGTCGTACCGTATGCGGTTGATAGTAGCCTGTAATTCCGGCGAAAACTCCGTGCCGTATTTCTCATTAACAGCATTGCCCATTTCGCCCACTTTAAACAATATGTAGGGGAAGTAAGGCTCAAGGTCGTACCCCTTGCGCTGTTTAAACTGTTCAAAATAATCGCTGCACCAGTTAGCGCCTTCCAGTTCAATACTATCCGTAAATATCGCCCTGAAGTAGTTGCTCAGCGGCCCCAGGCGGCCGGTAAGCAGGTCGCCAAAATGGTCAAGGTAGTTTTGCACCGCGCTTTGCTGGTAATGGTTTATTACCGGGCCCCTGGCACCCAGTGCGCCCTGTATAACCCGCTGAAAGCCAGTGTATTTTATAAGGTACTACAGCACATGCCCGCCGGGGGGTACTGTAATGGTTATGGTATCGTTTTTAAGCTGGCTGTCAAGGCTGGTGCCGGGGGTAAATGCCTGCATAGCGGCAGGGGCCAGGCGCAGCATAAACAGTTCGCTCACCTTGTTTTCGTAATTACTGGGCGGTTCAACGCTGCTTAAAAGTTCCTTTTGGGTAAAGCTGTACTGCTTGCCGCCTTCCAGGTTGCGGGTGCCCAGTATAACTATCTGGCTTTGTTCGTCACGTGGCACATGCTCGCCGCCAAACGGCCAGCCCGAGCCAACAATCATATCGCACACCACGCCTTTTTCCTTGGCCCCTTTAACGGTGGCTTCCACCACATCAAGCCATTGCGGGCTGCCCCAGGTAAGCTCCGGTATGCCAATGGCATCAGCATTCTCATTCCATTTAATGGGGTTTATTTCCACACCGCCAATACCGGCAGCCTTCATTACATCCAGTTCCCGCAGGGTTTCCTCTTTGGTAACACGGTCGCCATTCCACCACCAGCGTACAAATGGCCGGTGAATGTTTAAAGGGCTGGCAAATGCTGCGTATACGGCATCATCTGCCGCCGCAACGGTTATATTGCCTGCTGCTTTTGCATACTTTACCAGCGGCAGGCCCGCTGCTGTAATACCGGTGAGTTTTAAAAACTGCCTTCTTTTAAGGTGCATATTGTATTGGAATTATTGGGGATGGAAAGATAGGGTGTAACAAAATTGGGGCAAAATTTTTGGCTGGCCCAACTGTCCTGTACTTTCGGGGGGCGGGGGATGGAGTGTTTTAATAGCCTTGCTGGTTTTTAAACGGGTTAGAAAATAGGTACAGCAGTAACGGCATTAATCGGGAGAC
Source organism: uncultured Parafilimonas sp. (assembly GCA_964598675.1). Lineage (GTDB taxonomy): Bacteria > Bacteroidota > Bacteroidia > Chitinophagales > Chitinophagaceae > JABDFW01. The sequence goes on along the minus strand of CAZRDD010000111.1, from coordinate 8,927 downwards.
GGTGTATAAAACACGCAAGTTGCCAGTTTGCCAACTGTTTAACCATTATAACATTTATATAACGTTAAAGAGACCAGACTAATGCAACGCTTAGGTAACTTAACCACGTCAAACAATCTTAAATCTTTAGAATGAAAAAGTTGTACATTTTAATGGCAATCTTCTTGCCCGTTACTTTTTTACATGCCCAGTTAAACAAAGGCCAGTGGATGGTTGGCGGTAATGCCGGTTTTGCAGCAAGCAGTATGGGGGATGCCACCCCTGGATACTCTATTAAGTCAACAAGGGTGCTGTTAGCACCTGGCGGTGGTTATTTTGTTGCAGATAAACTAGCGGCAGGTATCAGGGCCTCTTTTGGTTATTCTCATCAAAAAACTGTTAGCGTTACACCTGATTATGTTTTGGAGGCAACAACTTCAAATATTGGTGTTACGCCGTTTGTACGTTATTATTTTTTGCCTAAAACAAACAAGGTTAACTTACTTGCTGATGCAAGCTATACGTACAGTACGGCTAAGGTTACTAATAAAAACCCACCTTACGCAGAAAGTAGCTCAACCAACAACCAGCATGCCTATACAATTGCTGCCGGGCCTGCTTTTTTTATAAACCATAATACAGCCCTGGAAGTAACAGCATCGTACCAGGTGTTGAAATATGGGCCCAACGGTACGCAAAATATTTTTATGCTTAACGCCGGTTTTCAAATTCACCTGTAGGCCAGTTTATTATTATGCCTGTTGCAGCACCATTTGTGCGTATAACCTTTGAAGCATGTCCCCCGCATCATCGCAAAAGCCGGGGTGTACTTTTGAGGTTTGTACCACGGTGCTGCGCGTGGCTGTAAGCCAGCGGAAGCGCTCGGCTATGGGCAGTTTGCCTATTTCGCCCCCCTGTTTACCGCCATTGCAAATACGCTGAAAAGCGCACAGGTATTCTTTTACTTCGGCAATATTTAATGAGGCCGAAAACGCTGTAAGCCTTGCTTCATCAAGCACAAAAGCCATTTGTAAAAACTTTTGTTTGGCGCAGTACAGCACAACGCCCACGTTAATAAACTCTTCGCGTTCAACCTTTGGCACAATGCGTATAACGGCATATTCAAATAAGTGCTTCTCTTGCATGCTGTGCTTCATTTACAAAAATGTGCGAATGTGTTATCCTTTGTCATAAATACTCCTTGTATGCCTGCCGGTGCAAGGCTGGGGTGGCAAACTGCGGTTCGCCGGTAAGCCATTCATCGGGCACCAGGTCAACAATATTTTGTATCCGCTCCTCGGTTAGCAATAAGGTGCTGGCGGCATTAACTTTTTCAAGTTCGGTGGCCTGGGCCAGCAAAACGTGTTTTTTTATGTAGGCAAAAGGTTTAAGGGCCTGCGCCTGCCAGTTATCCCACGAGTGGTGAAAATACAGGCTGGCGCCGTGGTCTATCAGCCATAATTCCCGGTGCCATAAAAGCATATTGGTATTGCGGCAGGTGCGGTCTACATTGGTAAGCAGGCAGTCCAGCCATACAATCTGCGATGCCAGGGTGGCTTCCACAGTGGTAACGGCCGGGTCAAAGGTAATGGAGCCAGACAGGTAATGCAGTGCCAGGTTAAGCCCGGTGCTGGCTTTGTTAAGGTCCTGTATTTCTTCGTCGGGTTCGGTACGCCCAAAGGCTTCATCAAGGTTGGCAAAAACAATTTCGGGCACCCTAAGGCCCAGCAACCGGGCAATTTCGCCCCCAATAAGCTCTGCAATAAGCGCTTTTACCCCTTGCCCTGCCCCACGAAATTTTACCACGTATAAAAACCCGTCGTCCGCCTCGGCAATAGCAGGCATGCTGCCTCCTTCGCGCAGGGGCGTTATGTAGCGGGTAACATTAACGGTGCGTATATCTGGTTTGCTGTATACCATATTAAAGCCGCAAGTTAGCAGATTTTTATGGATGAGGGTTTTGAATACTGTTAATAAGGTGAATGCCTTTTTAACTGGCAGCTTAAAACTTTTTTGCCCGCGAAAAAAAAGCGGCGGCAGGCCGCTTGCAGCCTTTGTATACTTGCAGGCAGCGGGGCCACTAAGGCGCTTAGTAAGTATTAAATGGCAGAGGCATTGACTTTGCCCACAGGGTTAATAATATTAAAAGGCCTTTGACTACTTTAGTAATGATTGGGTTAACAGGTTATTAACAAAATTTGAGGTTTGCGCTTTTTCGTAAAAAATTATGAATAATTGCAAATAATTCACTATTTTTATAATTGTTAAATAGACAAATATTATTTTCTTTAATTTGTATGTTTAATATTATCGCTTGCTTATTATAACCTCTATGAGATACAAAACTGAACGCTATATGACTAAAAGCAACTACCACGCATTAACTTTTGGAGGCTGAAAAGCATGTTTTTAAATGGGCTGCCCATTTTGTAAACCGGCATTAATTTGTTTAGTACCATACCAACGAAACTTGCTTATAATGAAAAAGCCCCTTGTGTTACTTGCTGCTGAAAACACTGAGCTGCCTGAAAAAAGCCCGGTTAAAAGCCTGGGTACATGCTTTGAATACACCCCGGTTATTTTAATAAATAAAGTGTGGCCTGTATTGTTAAAAAAACACCCGGATATGGTGGTTTTTTTATTGCAGGATGATGTAACCGATTGCGTAAAGCTTTGTAAAAAAATAAAGGAAGATGCCCGTACCATGCATGTGCCTGTTGTTATAATCTGCCCTTTTATTAGTAATGAGCATTATATTAAATGCCTGGGCGCAGGTGTAACCGATTACTTTAATTTACCCGTAAGCGCTGAAATTTTGTTGTGCCGTATGCAAAATATACTTGCCCGGCAAATAACGTTGCAGAAAAAGCTTATAAAACAGGTGGTGTTAAAATACACTGAGTTAACAGTTATATCGCCCGATGAAAGGTTTATACAGCATGCCATGCAAATTGTAGAGCAAAACCTGATGAACCCCGGTTTTTCGGTAGAGGAGCTAAGCAGGGCGCTGCACATGAGCAGGGTAGCCGCCTACAAAAAAATATTTGGCCTTACGGGCAAGGCCCCGATTGATTTTATACGGGCTGCCAGGATGCAGCGGGCTGTGCAGTTGCTTGAAAAAAGTGATATGAGCATTGCCGAAATTGCTTACGAAGTGGGTTTTAACAACCCTAAATACTTTTCGCAGTTTTTTAAAAAAGAATTTGCCATGCCACCATCAGCATTTTTAAGAAAAAGAAGGGCATAGTATACAACAGTTTAAGCAGGGGGTACAGGCAATAAATTAAGTTCTATTGGCGGCGTAAGGCCGTTAACCACTACACTTAAATAAAATAATACATGTTTTGCAACAAAGCGGTTGGCTAATTTGTCACCAATGGTATATGAAACGCTTTGTATTATTTATTGCCATACTATTAGCCGCATCGGCAGTACAGGCCCAAAAACTGTTGCCCCGGTTGGAAGCATACACCAGCGGAGGCCTTTTTTTTGAAAAACTAAACAACGATACGCTTGTGCCCACTGCCAGGCGTAATAAACAGCGCCTCGGCGATGTTAGCAGCCTGGGGCTGCAGGTAGTTTTGCAACCTGCTAAAAGCAGGTGGTTAATAAAAGGTGGCATAGGTTTTAGCCTGAGGCATTACAGTATGAATAAATACTCCATCGGCGATTTTTTTACCAGCCTTTTTTTGTTTGATGCACCAGCCCGGCAGGATACCACCACCATATCGTACGTAAGGCTAACCAATAAATACCTGCAGGTGCCTGTTACAGTGGCGTATACACTGGCCGGGTCGGCAACAAGCACAGCTACGTTAACAGCTGGTATAAACCTGCGGAGCGACTTTTTATTATCCAGCCAGGCGCAGATAAATTTTGATGCTGCTTATCAGCAGCCGGGTGCTGCTACGGTAAACAGTTTTAAACAGTTGTACACAAAGCAAGCCACAAAGTATGTGCTTACCGCAGAGCCTTATATACAGGGCACTTTATTAGTACACAAGGGCCTGGGCCTGTTTATGCAGGTGCGGCCTTTTTCTTTTTATACATCCCGTTTAGATAACAGGTTTACATCATCCACCGCAGAGCTTTTTGGTGGTACTGTTGGTGTAGTTTATCAATTTGGCGGTATGTAATATAAATGTTTTTTGTGTACCGTGTTTGTAATAAATCTAACTGCTTAGTTGTACAAGACTATAATTGCAAAAGAAAATGTGGGTTACATTTATTGGCAATAGTCTGCAATAGCCTCCTCAATCATTTGGTTTGTGTCGCCGAGAAAAACTGCCTGATGAAGGTCTGCGCATATTTTTTCTTTTTCTCCATCAGGTATCGGCACTTTATCTTTCGAAGCTAATACAGTTACCCCTGTGTTTTTTGATAAAACCCTGCTGCTGCCAAACTGGTATTTTCGTATGCGCGCAAAAGCGCGGTTGGCTAATGCTTCGGCCATATAGGGTTCGTATTGAAGGGCTTTATCCAGGTCGGTAATGGCTTCGTCAAAATTAAATTCGTTCAATTTAATAGTACCCCTTGCAAACCACGCCTCAGCATAAGTGCTGTCAAGGGTTATGGCTTTTGAATAGTATTTTTCAGCACTTTTAGGGTCTTCTTCCTTATAACTATTATGCCCTTTTTGCAGCAGGGCGTTTATTTTTTCCAGTCTTTTGTCGGGTATTGGTGTCCCATCTTTAACTTCTTCAACGGCAAGCACTTTGCCGGTTGAATAGTAAATTATATTTTGCCCCTGCATTACACCATTATTAAATACGCTTTTTTGCTTAACCTGGCCATTGGGGTAATACATCTCCCAAACACCGTTTTCCTTTCCTGCCAGTAGTTCGCCCTTCTGTTTTAAGGTGCCATCATCATAGTATTCTTTTTCAAGGCCATTTGTAATACCTTCTTTATAATCATTCTCTGCTACAGCAATGCCTTTGTGGTTAAACATTACCCTGAAGCCATTTAGTAAACCGTTAAGCATGTAACCTTTGCCGCTTTTTTGGCCGTTTAAATAGTAGTCTATAAAACGCCCACTATAAGGTTGGCCATGTAAAAGCCATTGGCCATTTTTTCGCTCCATTTGTTTGCTGCTGGGTATTATCTTTAAGCTGTCTGGCCTGTTGCTCCATGCTTTGGTAAAAATAAATATTGCAGCGTCTACTTGCTGTAAGCCAAGTTGAGCAAGGGTATCCTTGTTTTTTATTACTTTAAGTATGGCAATATCGTTGTTGGAAATGCTGTCCCCTTTTTCAGGGTCATCCAATATTGCAATTGAATCAATAATATACTGAATTTTCTCACCAGGCTGCTGGGCTTGTACATACTTTGTAAAAAAGGAAATAGTTATAAATAATAAAAAAACTTTAAGCATTTAAAACAGCGTTTAGGGTTAAGCTTTTTTTTAAAACAATTAAAAGTATAGTTTTTAAGAACCAAACACAGCTTTAACTATTTGGTTGGCATCCGGTGTTATTTAATTCTTCTGCGGTTTCAATCAAATTGTATTGGCATAACGTATGCTTAAAACTTACCCGGCAATACTTTTTGCAGCAGGGCTTCATAACCCGCTACATCTTTGTTTTGCTTTAGCAGGGTTAAATTGGCGTTGCTTATGATGGTGTAATTGTATTTGCCATTGGTTAGCCAGGGCAATATTCTGCTGGCGGTAACCGGGCGGGTTTTGTCAATATAATCCATGGCGGCAGCAGCATTGGCAAACGGCCCTATCAGCACCAGGTTATACCTGTCATCAATGGTTAGCTGGGTGGTTTTAAGCCTTAGGGCAAAGTTATTAACCGCATTGTGCCGGTTAAAAGCGTTGGCGGCCTCGCGGGTAAAAACAGCATCCACTTTATCCAGCAGAATACTTACATACTGGGTATCAGTACCAACAAACTCAAAACTTTTATTAACCAGTAGCGGTGTTTTAAGGGTGTCAGCCGTTGCTTTGGGTGCAGGCACGGCCGGTTTGGCAATAGCGCTGTCTGCTTTAGCAGGTGCTTTATAAGGTATTTCAATCTGGTTGGTGGCAATGGTAACAGGCATGGCTGTATCCTCATCTTTGTAGCGGGTTACCTGCAGGTTGGTAAGGTAGCCTTCAATTTCGGTGCGGCGGCGCAGTACAGCGGCCATGGTGTTTGCCCTTGCCGCCATTGGCGATGAGGGGTACATTTTGCTAAGGCTGTTAAGGCGGTTAATGGCTGCACTGTCTTCGCGGCGGCTTACATAATAAACGGCTTCAATAAACAATAACTGTGGTGTCCAGTGGCTGTTGCCATAAATACTGTCTGCCTTGCTTTTTTCGCGTTTGGCATCCTCAAAGCGGCCCTCAATAAACATATTGTAAATGTTGTTGTAGGCCATTGTTGCAGCATCTTCTGCTTTGGCAACGGGTGCCGGGCCTTTTTTAAGCAGGTTGTTGTATTTGCCTTTATTGTATTTGCTGGCCAGCAGCGCTTTTACTGAGTCTGCCTCTTTGTGCATACCCTGTTTGTTATAGCAGTAATAAAGGTTAAACCATGCCTGCTCCTCATTAATATTGCCCGGATACTTTAGGTTAAGGCTGTCGTAATAATCTATTGCATTGGGGTAGTCTTCCAGTTTGTCCTCAAAAGCCTGTCCCACTTTAAAAAACAGATTGATGATTCTTTCGTTTGATGCTTGCAATGCAGCAGGTGTTGTGGGCAGGTTTTTATACAGGGCATTGAAGGTAAGTCCATTTTCGCCGGTGGTGCCCTGGGCATTGCTTATACTATCTGCCTTAGCTTCGGCTTTGCGCCTGTTGGCAGCAAATGCTTTTTCAACGGCAGCCTGGCGGCGCCAGTTATCCACATTGGGGCGGTTGCCCCATTGCTGGCGAAAGGCATTGTACCCCGAGGCTTTAAGGGTGGTATTGTTAAAATACCAGTCGCCACTGGCAGCCGCTGCGCCAGAAAAAAGGTCGGCGGCATTGGTTTGCTTTATAGCAGGGTTAATGTTAGCGGTTGTATTGTCTTCATCCTTCAGGCCCTGCTGCCTGCGCAGTTGGCGAAGCACCTTTTTTATAATGGCATCCTGCTGTGCTTTGGGCAGGGCGGCAATAGCCTGCAGGCTGTCCTGGGCATTAATATCCTGTAAATTTTGCGCAATTACTTTAAGGGCGGGCTGGCGCAAGGCAAGGCGGTTTTTGTCGCTGTCTGTAGTAATATAAGCGGCACTCACGCTGTCGTAACAGTAGCGGGCATTAATAAAATCCCTGGTAGTATAAAAAACATCGCCCAGCATTAAAAACGATTTGCTTTTTTGCTGCGGGTTGTTCACGCTTTCGGCAATGCTGCTGCGCAGGTATTGTTTGGCCGTTTTATAATCGTTGCGTTGCAGCACAATGCTGGCCAGGGCATAATATATTATATCCCGGTAAGGGGCATATCTCTCTTTATGGGCAAGTTTTTGCAGGCTGTTTATTTTTTGCTGCAGCAGGCTGTCGCTTTTGGTGGTGTAGGCGTTTATGCTGTTAAGGTTTGCGTAAACCTCCATCACTGGGTCAACGGCATGTTGCGCCGCTTTGTTGTACCAGTCAATGGCCAGTTCGTTGTTATGGGCCAGCAGGTAAAGCTGGGCGGCTAAAAATTCGCGGCGGGCTTTTTCCTGCCGGTTGGCAGTAATATTTAGCGCCTGGGTTATTTGCCAGGCAGCACTATCGTAAATATTTTGCTTGTAAAACCAGTAGCCAAGGGTTTCGTGCAGGTTTTCCTTAAGGCGGTCAGGAAAAAGCGGGTCGCTCCTCAATATCTCCAGCAATCCCACTGCTTCCGCATATTTGCCCGCTTCGGTATAGTTACGCGCCTGCCATAGCAGCGCATCATTTCTGCTGGGGGCTTTGCTCATCATCTTCTGCCACAAATCCCTGTCTTCTTTAGTAGATATGCTAAAAACATCTTTATTAGTACCGGCATTGCTGCCAATAGGGGTAAAATAGTCCACATCCTCCCTGGGGGAAAATGCATAGTTTATGTATTGAAAAACCTGCGCGGCAGAATCGAAGTTTTTACGGTAAAAATAAGTTTCGCCCAGCAGCAGGTACATGTTATCAATCCAGTCGTTCCGCAGGTCGTGCAGCAGTATGCCTGCATTGCATTTGTAAATAATCGAGTCAAGGTCGGTGTCTTTGGCGGTGGCATCGGTACTGTAGTTGTAAAAACTCAATAATTGTGTGTAGTCATCTTTATTAAGCAGTTTAGCCCTTTCTACAACATCGTTCAGCCGGTTATTGGCGTTAAAATAATAATTGTAATGAGTTATCATGTTTTGAAAAACATGCTTGGTGAACCTGAATTTTTTTTGCCCGGTTTTTTCGGAGGTAAGGGTACGGTTTTGGTACACTTTGGGTTTATCAAGTTCAATGGTTGATCCTGGTTGACTCATTCCATCGGCGGCAGCCAGGCCCAGCAGTATAGTTAAAAGGCATTTTACAAAAGCATAGCGCATGCAGCAAATATTGTTAATTATAACTGTAAATCAGTATGAATTATTTCTTAAAAATACAGTTATTTTTTTGTGAGGAGGCGGGGGAGGGGCGTAAAAAGTTAACGGGTTAAGGTATTTGCAGTTTTTGCAGCTTTTTGCATAGGTTGTTCCGCTACCCCAATATTTGGATTAGGCAAATGCTGGATGGCGATGATGCATTGCACGGCCACCAATTACCTAAGGTTTAACAGCATAACTAAGGCAGGTACTGCACTGTGTTAACCAAAAACTTCGCTATCTTTAGCGCGAAATGTTGCATTATGGCGAAGGCAGATGTTAGCGCTACTTTTAAAAGGCTGCAAAACCGCTACCGGCTGGTGGTAATGAACGATGATACGTACGAGGAGGTGGTAACCTTTAAACTGTCGCGCCTTAGTGTGTATATTGGCCTTAGCACAACCTTTGTGCTGCTGGTAAGCGTTACGGTCGCATTGCTGGTG
>CAZRDD010000110.1:0-12532 GCA_964598675.1 uncultured Parafilimonas sp. | reverse complement strand
CGCCGCAACCTATTGCAGACATTTTTTTTAAAATTGACCAGGAAATTCAGGAACTGCAGAAGTATCAAACCGATATAAGGCAGTACCCTGGGTTGATGAAAGGCCATGTACCCTACCTGGGCGAACTGCTGTTAGGGCATTTACGCTACGGTACGCAGGGAAAGAACAGTGTGGAATTTTGTCATCCCTTTATTAAACGCGACCTTGTTCCCGGTAAAAACTTAGCGTTGGCCGGGAATTTTAATTTGGTTAATACGGACGAACTGTTTGCACTCATCAACATGGACCCCGGCGTTTTTCAAAAACAAAGCGACCTGGCGGCAATGATGGAAGTGGTGCACCATTTTCTTGCAACTGAGGACGAAAAAAGCCCTAATAATGCTGACATTGCGGCGGTGCTAAGAAAAGCAACGCCACTTTTTGATGGCGGCTACACCATTGGGGGCCTTGTTGGCAACGGGCACAGTTTTGTTATGCGCGATGCACACGGCATACGCCCGGCATATTACTACATTGATGATGAGGTAATTGTTGCCGCCAGCGAAAGGGCCAGCATACGCACATCGTTTAACGTAGGCGAAAACGAGGTACAGGAACTTATGCCCGGCACCGCTCTTATTGTTGATGATGCAGGTACGTACAAAATTGAACAAATACTTGAGCCAAAAGAGCGCAGGGCCTGTAGTTTTGAACGCATCTATTTTTCGCGCGGCAGCGATGAAAAGATTTACCGTGAAAGGATTGCACTGGGTAACCACCTTAGTAAACGCCTGCTGGAAGCAATAAGTTACGACCTTAAAAATACCATCTTCTCCTACATACCCAATACCGCAGAAGTAGCCTTTTTCGGCCTTGTAAAAGGCATGGAAGACTACCTGAACGAGCGTAAAATACAACGTATTTTAAGCTGGGGCAATGATGTAACAGAGGAAAAGCTTACGGAGCTGGTTAACCGCAAAATACGGCAGGAAAAAATTGCTATTAAGGATGTTAAGCTGCGGACGTTTATTACTGAAGACAGCAGCCGTAATGAGATGGTGCAGCACGTTTACGACATTACTTACGGTACTGTACGTAAAGGCGAGGATACCCTGGTGGTGATAGATGACAGCATTGTGCGCGGCACCACGCTTAAACAAAGTATTGTGCGCATGTTGGCCAGGCTTAACCCTAAAAAAATCATCATTGTTTCCTCTGCGCCGCAAATACGCTACCCAGACTGTTATGGCATTGACATGAGCAAACTGGGCGATTTTATAGCATTTAAGGCGGCAGTGGAGTTGCTAAAGGAAAAAGAGCCGGATGATTGTACCATTAAAGAGGTGTACGAAAAAATAAAAGAACTTCAACGCAATAACCAACTGCATACCGAAAACGTAGTAAGGCAGATTTATAAACAATTTACACCGGAAGAAATTTCCGATAAAATTGCGCAGCTTATTACACCGGCCGGGCTTGATGTACCAGTGCAGGTAATTTATCAAACCATTGAAGACCTGCACGACAGTTGCCCAACCAATACCGGCGACTGGTATTTTACAGGCAACTACCCAACACCCGGTGGTAACCGTGTAGTAAACAAAGCCTTTTTAAATTATTATGAAGGTAAAAATGTAAGGGGCTACTAAATGTAAAAGACATTGCATTTACATAAAATAGAAGAAGGCTGCCGGTACACTGGCAGCTTTTTTTATGCCTGTACACAAATAAAGTGTAGCCTGTTATACAAAGCGCAGCCTGCAACTTGCGTTACAAAACCCGCAGTTTCTTAACTTCACTAAATGAAGTCGATTTTAATTATAAGGCACGCAAAAAGCAGTTGGGAACATGTATTGCAAAAGGACTTTGACCGTACGCTTAATGAGCGCGGCCACAAAGATGCCCCGGCAATGGCAAAGCGCCTTGTTGATAACAATATACCAATTGATGCATTTATAACCAGCCCTGCGGTGCGGGCTTATACTACGGCTGCCTATTTTGCAAAAGCGTATGGTAAAAAGGAGCAGGATATTATTACTTTCAGCGATTTGTACGAGGCCCCTGCTGCTAATTTTTACAAGGTGATAAAAAAAACCTCCGATGCTTTCAATACCATTGCCGTTTTCTCCCACAATCCCGGCATTACGGAGTTTGCCAACAGCCTTACCACTGCCAAGATTGACGATATGCCCACCTGTGCCATTTTTGCTGTGCAGGCCAATATTACCCATTGGAAAGATTTTACCAAAGCCGAAAAAACGTTCTGGTTTTTCGATTATCCCAAGGCCTGATTGTTTGCAACAAGGTTCGCAACCTCTTCAACCGCCCTGTTAAGCGATGAAGGAGTTAATACCGGCAGGTTATAGTTAAACAGTTGCGCCTGCTTAATATGGTAAAGCAGGTCATCGTTTTGCTGGCAGGTGTAGCACCATTTTTTGTTAAACAATTGCACAGCAAGGTATTCCTGCTCAGTTTGGCCGGGTGTAGGTATTAGCAACGCTTTTTTCTGCATGGCCAGCACTTCCATTACCGTGGTATAGCCGCAGCGGCTTATTATAAAAGCACTTTCGGCAAAAGCCAGCTGCATGCCTGCGGTAGAAAGGTGGTTTATAATGGTGCAGTTTTGTGGTGCTGTTATACGGCCATAGTCGCCCGGCCTGCCCCTTACCATTAAAACCTGCCCCTGTAAATCGGCGGCCAGCGCCAGAATTTTTTGTTCAAGTATAGTGCGCTGCGGCTCGGGCCCACTAAGTATTACCATCCAGGTATATTTTGTCGCGGCTTTCGCCACTGCCACAAACCTTGATAATGGCCCAAGGTACCTTAAAGGTACTTTTGGCAAATGCACGGGGTGAGACAATTCGCCCGCAATGCTGCTTTCGCCTTCAAAATCGGGTACCCAGCAGGCAGTGTATTTGTTAATAAAATGATAATTTATTTTTTGAATAGCCATCTCCAGCCAGCCAATGCCAGCCTTAATAAGCAGTTGGTGTGTTACAAAAATACAGGGTATTTTTCTTGTATAAAGCCCAAAGCGGTTATCGCTTATAACAAGGCAGAAATCCTTGTCTCTTATTAGTTTTTTTAGCCATACATGTTCGCGCCAGATAGTTAACAAAATTTTGGGGCTCTGCCATAAAATTTTAAGGGCTAAAAAGCGTTTTTGAGTGGAATAAGATACGTTATAACCAAATAATGTAACAGCAGGTATGCCGGGAAACTCCTGCTGCAATAAAGCCAGGGGCTTACCAGCCGCAGCAACAGTTACGGTATAGCCGGCTTGCTGAAGCGATTTTATAATAGGTATGCAACGTGTGGCATGGCCCAAACCCCAGTCCAGCGGGGCTATCAGCACATTCTTTACTATTAAATTTTGTTCAAAATTCAATTCCGGCATTATTAATATGTAAAATTCATCTAATTTTAAAAACTGATTTTATGAAAATGAAATTAAACTATATAATCGTTGCATTGTTACTTATAAGTGTGTTTGTAAGTTCTTGCTCGGGAAGCCGTGGCTTGTATGGCAAAGGCCATCAAAACTGTGGTTGCCCTTCGCACAGAGGAATGGTTGGCTAATTTTTTATTAATTATAAATAAGAACAAGTCGTGTTATGAACCCCCAAAACAGAGACTTGCTGGTGCTTACAAAAAAGGTAACAATGGATGCGCAACAACTTAAACAAGAAGTGGAGTTGTTGAACAAGTTGTTATTTAATGTGGAAGATGCAAATTCATTTTGTACCGCAAACGAAATTATTGATGTAAACCGGTACAAAATCATTCAAAAACCACACCTTATCCTTCAGGCAATCCGTGAGAAAGCAATGAAGCCGTTTGTATTTATCAGCAACAAAAATTAGTAGTACCAGCGATTACTTGCCCCAAAAATGTTAACTCCGGAAATTATTCCCGGAGTTTTTTTATTGTAAATTTTGCAGAGCAAGTTCCAGTTGGGCAAACATTCCCTCAAGCTCATTTAACTTAACCGTGCCAACACTTAGCCTGTACCATGGCGAGTTTTGCTGTGCACCAAAAGCATAAAAAGGCACTACCGCCAGTTTGGCTTCACTTAAAATGTAGGCTGTTACTGCGGCCTGGTTTGTTAATGTTTCTCCTGCAGCCGTTTTTTTACCTGCAAGGTCAAGCTTAATAGTTAGGTAAATGGCTGCTTGGGGCACAACAGCATCCACACTGTAGCCTTTGGTTTTAAGTGCAATAAACCCTGTATAAATTTTGCGCAGCCGTTCCTCCAGCCCTGCTTTAAATGTTACAAAATATTGCTCTACCGCCGGTTTATCCCATAAAAACTTAGCCGTAGCTTTTTGCTCGCTCATGGGTGCCCATGCGCCTAAATGGCTTAACAGCGCCTTCATTTTAGCAATAATAAATGCAGGGCCAAAAGCCCAGCCCACACGCAGGCCTGTTGAAGCCAGCGATTTTGAAATGCCATCCACAAAAACCACGTACGGCCTTATGGCTGGCTGCAGGCTTACCGGGTTATAATGTACAGTATCACCATACGTAAGTGTCCAGTACATTTGGTCAAACATCATGTACAGTTTCTTCTCTCCCTCTGCGCGCCTGGCGTTTTCGTTAAGCACCAGTGTGCATATTTTCTCCAGTTCATTTTTGTTAAGCGTGGTACCTGTTGGGTTTTGCGGGGTACACAGGCAAATAAGGGATGCACCCTGTATATGTGGCTCAATATCAGCAGCTGTTGGCATAAAATTATTTTCAACAGTTGCTTCAATAACACAGTGTACCCCCTCGTGCAGGTGTACATAATGGTTATTGTTCCACGATGGGGCAGCATAAATAACCTTATCGCCTTTATCAACAATCGTTTTAAATATAGTATAAATCAAGGGCCTGCCGCCGCTGGCTACCAGTATTTCGTTGGGTGCATAATCAAGCCCTTCCCATTCTTTTAAAAAATGAGCAATTGCCTGCCGCAGTTCCAAAAGCCCGTCGCCGGGTGGATAATTGGTGTGGTGCTGCCTGTAAGCCTCAATAATCAATTCTTCCAGTTGCTTAGGTATAGGGAATATATTGGGGTCAAAATCACCAATGGTAAAGTTGTATATATGCTCACCCTGCCGTATGCGGTCGTTAATTTCGTTGCCAAGGCGCACAATCTCCGACCCCACCAGCGACTCTGCCATTGTACTCAGCTTGCTCATTGTTGTTTATTATGTTGCAAAAGTAATTTTAATACGCTGCGGTTACTGGCTTTTTTGAAGCTGTACGAATAAAAAATGGCGTTTGACGCCGTTTGTGAGAAATCACCAGCAACTTTTGTGATTTTTCACAAACAGCAAATTGAAACATATTGGTTATTTTGTACCAGTTATTTAAAGTTCAGTTTATTAACCCACAAAAAACATTGATTTTATGTCTGACAACTGGAGCCTCATTAAACACGAAGTAAGCACTTACCGGGACTACGTTAAAAAACTGCCTGCGGATGCTGCCGCTGCTGCCTCTTACTGCTTTTTGTTAACCAAGGAAGAAATTGACCGGCTGTTAACCTTGAAAGGCCACGACGGCACACTGGATGGTGTACGCATTTACCTTGGTGGCAAACTGGTTGATGGGCACCTGGTACCTACTGTACATGTAGTTGCCGTTGAAAAAGAAGGCGAACAGTATAACGATTACAACGTACCTAAAGTACTGGCTTCGGGTGCAGCAGCCCCAACAACTGCCTCTGCAGCAGCGCCAGGCAGCAGTTCAACAGGCAGCCTGCCACCATGCCCAAGCTTCTGTAGCAATCAAAACATATTAAACAGCTAAAAAGAGAATGTTTAAGGCCCTAATATATTCTGATTTTTATATGCCGGTGATAACTTCAGTTATTTGTATCGGTTTGTGGAAGCTCATTGTTAGAAAAGAGACAATAATAATATTTTATTGTCTCTTTAACACAGTGGTATTTGCAATTGCAGATGTACTTCAAATAAAGTCGATAAACAACTTGCCTCTTTATCATTTCGATAGCCTGTTCGAGTTGTGGCTTGTTTCTTTCTACCTGCTAAAGAAAATTACCGGTAAAAACTTCTCCAGTGCATTTTGGGCAATCAACATTGGTTATCTCATCTTTTTTATAGCGAATATTATCTTTTTTGAAAACTTATGGGTTTTTAACAGCAATTCTGCCGGGCTTAGCAGCCTTGTTATACTTTTTTTATGCATGTATTACCTGCTTAAGTTATCAAACAGCGATGAAATTCTTTATTTTCAAAAATTGCCCTCGTTTTGGATTACCAGCGGTTTTCTAATTTACAATGCGGTTAGTGTACTTGTATTACTGTCGTATAAATACTTTACCTACATACACTTACCTAACGAAGGCAATAATTTATGGCTTGTATTATCTGTAGCAAATATTGTTAAATTCGCATTAATTATAACAGGACTATTATGCCACAGGAAACGACCAGTTACACATTTACCTTTCTTATTGTAGGCATAGTGGTAATATTGTTTTTTGTAATATTTTTTTACCTGTTTATTATACAGTTGCACCGCCGCAGAATATTGCACCAGAAAGAGGTGGTTGACCTTAAAGTACAGTACGAACAAACCATATTACAGTCGCAGTTAGAGATACAGGAACAAACCTTTAAAAACATTAGCCAGGAAATTCATGATAATATTGGCCAGGTGCTTAGCCTGGCCAAATTAAACCTTAACACCATTCCGCATTCGGAGAATGCCGAAACCCTTGCCCTGACCGAAGAACTGCTGGGAAAAGCCATTGGCGACCTGCGCGACCTGAGCCGCAGCCTGAATACGGAGAAAATAACCGACATAGGTATTTGCCTGGCTATTAAACACGAGCTGGCCATAATTGAGAAAGTGGCGAAAATAAAAACCGTTTACAATTGCTTTGATGAAGAGGTGGCGCTTGGTAATGAGCAAACCATTATTGCCTTTCGCATGATGCAGGAAATACTCAACAACATTTTAAAGCATGCAAAGGCTACCCTTATTACCACTGATATTGTAACAGACGAAAGCACCACCACCATAACGATAAGCGATAATGGTAAAGGGTTTGATATTGACAAACTTAAAACCACAGAAACAGGTATTGGGCTTAAAAGCATACAACAGCGTTGCGGGCTTATAAATGCAAGCTGTAACATAAATACCGCCCCAGGTAAAGGAACAGTTATACAAATTGCCATTAAGAACTACTACAACAAAAGTATATGACTAAAGTAGCCCTTGTAGACGATCATGCCCTGTTAAGAAACGGCCTTGCTGCGGTAATTAATAACTCCGATGGGTACCAGGTTGTTTTTGAAGCAGATAATGGGAAACATTTTATTGAGTGTTTAAAAAACAACCCTAAACCGGATGTTTTGTTGCTTGATATAACTATGCCCGAAATGGATGGCTTTGAAACTGCAGAGTGGATAAAGAACAACGCCCCCGAAATAAAGATACTGGTGCTGAGTATGATGGATGACGACAAATCAATTATACGTATGCTTAAATTTGGCGCCCGGGGCTATATACTTAAAGACAGTAAGCCAGAAGTGCTGAGGAGTGCCCTTAGAGATATTACGGAAAAAGGCTTCTTTTTTAATGAGTTGGTAAGCGGCAGGCTGGTGCATATTGCCAGCCAGGCAGATGGTGATAAAAACGGCGAAACTGCGTTAAGCGAGAAGGAAACCGATTTTCTTAAACTATGCTGCACCGAAAAATCGTACAAAGAAATTGCCGATGCCATGCACATAACCCCCAGGGCTGTGGAAGCATTGCGCAGCAACCTGTTTGAAAAATTACAAACACTGTCGCGCGTGGGGCTGGTAATGTACGCTATACGCAACGGCATCGCCCAAATATAATAACCGCCCAACTGGTAAAAAATTAGTCTAAACCACCTGCCTGTTTTACATTAAACAAGCAGGTGGTTTGTTTTTGGCCATACCCCTCAACAACCCATACATGGTGTTGCCCAATACAGCATTACAGAAAACCGGCTGCCACATACCCGTAAGCCGTTGCGCTGCCCTGCCAGCATTACAACGGGCCTTTGCTTAGTATGCCGGTTAAAAGCTATTTTTACAGGGTGACACACAAAACCAAAGGCATTATACTGCGCACCATTAACTATAGCGAAACCAGTGTTATTACCACTGCGTATACTGAGTTGTTTGGTGTGCAAACCTATATTGTAAAAGGCGTGCGCAAGGGCAGCAAAACAAGCCAGGGCAAAACCGCATTTTTTCAGCCGGGTGCTATGCTTGATATGGAAGTGTACCACAACCAGCTTAAAAACCTGCAATTTATTAAGGAGTACCAATGGGGCTATTTATACCAGCATGTATTTTACAGCATTGTAAAAAATGCAGCGGCCATGTTTATGATTGAGCTGCTGCAGCGCAGCCTGAAACAGCCAGAAGCCAACCCTGAATTGTTTTACCTGATTGAGGGCACCCTTACACAACTTGACAAGGGCAACGATACCCTTACCGCCAACCTGCCCCTTTATTTTACACTGCACCTTGCTGCGGAGCTTGGTTTACGCATACAAGGCGAATACAGTGCCCAAACACCTGTGCTGGATTTGAACGAAGGCATGTTTATTGAAAGCATACCTAAGCACAAGTATTATATAGGCGAAGAACTTGCCATAGCAACATCTGCCATAAACAACATAATGTTTTACAACGACCTTGAAAATATTCAGCTTAACCGAACGGTTCGCCGTAACCTGCTGCATGCCTACCTGCAGTTTTTTATGCTTCACATACAAGATTTTGGCGATTTAAAAAGCCTGCAGGTATTGCAGGAGGTTTTATAACCTTTACTACAAAAACAGGCCAGCCCCGTTCAGAAAAAACACGTTTTACAAAGTGATATTTCACCTTTTTGGGCTGTAAAAAAATACCGCAATTTGGGTATTATTTAAACCGGGGGCTTTTGGTTATTTTACTGCTTTAATGAGGTGCCGCTATTGATTTATGCAAACAATTTGGGATTGATTTTAAGGGACTGGAAGGCGGGATTAAATTTTAAAATAGCTGATGGAAATACCGCATTATAATGTTAAATTTACCCAACCACGCGTAGAATTTAATCGTAAATGTGTCTAATATAACAATTATCTATACGCTTAAACCGCTAAGTTATGGAACACCACCACGAAACCAGTGCCGATTACTTAAGAAAGGTTAAGGAGCTTGACCAGGCCACCTTTTTTTGCTTTAATGAGTCGTCTCAAAAATTGCCAGTTGCTATTGTAAGGCACCTGAATTTTGAGAACGACAATACCATCAGTTTTGATTGCAGCTATTTTCCGCCTGTTGAAAAAACATGGGATGTTTTTGCCGGGGAACTTCATTGCTACAAAAAGGGCATGCCTTACAGTTTTGTTTTGCATGGCGTGGCCATCATTTCAAACCTGGCTTCAAGGCGGGTATCTTTCACCATACAATATGTTGAGAGTTTTGACCCTACCGCAACTGAGGGCCACAACCAAAGCGTATTTGCTTTGCTTGCAAAGCCTTACAGGTATTTTACACAAATAAGCACATCGCTTATAAACTCTTTTTGGAAAAAAGAAGGGGATATGGGTATTAACAAAGCTGCCGCTTAACTGGGGGCGTAAAGCTTTACAATAAATAGGTAAAGCAGGTTTTGTTATTTGCGCTTTTGTTTAAAAAAGTTCTTTACAAGGTTTGCGCATTCAGCTTCCAGCACACCTTTAACCAGTTGTGTTTTGGGGTGAAAGGGCCAGTTTTCTTTTGTAACGTGCCTGTAACCATTTTTTTCATCACCGGCACCATATACAATACGGCCTATTTTACTCCAGTACAGTGCGCCGCAGCACATAAGGCAGGGTTCAACGGTAACAAAAAGAGCAGCATTGGTTACATATTTTGAACCCAGGTAGTTAAATGCTGATGTAAGTGCCAGCATTTCGGCGTGGGCAGTAGCATCGTTAAGCCGCTCAACCTGGTTATGGCCACGGGCTATTACTTTGTTGTTTACCACAACAACGGCACCAATGGGCACTTCATCCTCCTCCCAGGCCCGCATAGCCTCGGTAAGGGCAAACTGCATAAAATATTCATCACTGCCTGGTGGATGCATGTTGTTGTTTTTTGCAAACTTAGTAAAACGCAAGCCCTTAAATTATTAATAAAAAAGGGTAAAGAAAAGATGAAAAACAATATGTATAGTATTGTAATTCAATAGGATACTTTGAAGGGAATGTTAAAGAGCGCAGTATTTATGCATTTCACCGCATAATTCGTGCATTTTATAGATTTTTTGATTGTATTTGGTGATTTTATATATTACCTTTATACAGCAAACGCGGAGAGCGTTAAAAGACGAAGAAAGACCTAAATAATTAAAGATATTTAAGATACAATTTTTCTCATAAGCAGTTAGTTTTGGTTGCGGCCCCTGTTTCCACAGGGGCTTACTTTTTTGCTTACGGGGCGTGAAAGTATAGATGATTTTATTACCCGCCAAAAAATTCTGTTAATTTGTTTATATCTTACCGGCAGTAAAGTGTTTCTAATGGCTGTAAGCTTTCTGCAATTACAATTAAGCCTTTTAGCAGGCATCATTTTTATCATCATCCTAACCGCGCGGTTTAAGGTTCATGCTTTTTTTGTGTTACTGATGGCCTGTTTTATCACCGGCATTGGGGCACAAATGCCTGTTGCTGATGTTATGGCCGCCGCTAAAGATGGTTTTGGAAACATTATGCGCTCGCTGGGGTTGGTAATCGTATTGGGTACAGCGCTGGGTGTAATATTGCACAGCACGGGTAGCACCATGGTAATGGCCAATTATATTTTAAAGCTTACCGGCAGGCGTTTTGCAGCCCTTGGCATGGCCATAACAGGCTTTATTGTGGGCCTGCCCATATTTTGCGACTCTGGTTACATTGTACTTAGCGGCCTTAACCGTTCTATGGCTAAGCGCACAGGCATAGCCGGTGTAACAATGAGCACAGCCCTCGCTACGGGCCTTTATTCGGTACATTGCCTTATTCCGCCGCACCCGGGTGCGGCCGCTGCTGCATCGGCCCTTGGGGTAGATTATGGCAAGCTTATGCTGGCAGGCATTGTTGTAGCTCTGCCCGTTATGCTGGCTGGCTTTGCCTGGGCTAAATATGCGGGCAGTAAAATAAAAAAGGATAGTGCAATTGATGATGAGGAAGAGCTGGTTGCTGCAATTAATACAAAAATATTACCTGCTTTTTTACCTGTGGCAGTGCCAATATTGCTGATTGCCATAAAATCAATTGTTGCTGTAAAGTTGCCAGCAGGCAGCGGTTTGTTCGCGGCCGTTGCTTTTGTAGGCGACCCTGTAACGGCACTTTCGGCAGGCGTGGTGTTGGCGTTGATAACAGGCAAAAATCAAGGCCGGGCATGCATAAGCCTATTGCTGCAGGAGGCTGCGGAAAAAGCCGGTGGCATTTTGGTAATTATAGGGGCAGGCGGTGCGTTTGGTGCTGTATTGGCCGCCACCAAAATGGGCGAACATTTTAGCCAGCAGGTGCCGTTAAGCAGCCTGGGCCTGCTGTTTCCCTTTCTGCTTACCTTTTTATTAAAAACAGCCCAGGGCTCCTCCACCGTAGCCATTATAACGGCGGCATCCATCATTAAACCTCTGCTGCCCGCACTGGGGCTTGATGGCGAAACAGGCCGGTTGCTTTGCGTGCTGGCTATGGGTGCAGGCTCCATGCTAATTTCGCATGCCAACGATGCCTATTTTTGGGTTATAACAAAGTTTTCGGGGCTTGAAATGCGCACGGTGCTGCGCGTGTACTCCACAGCTACCATTGTAATGGGCCTTTCGGCACTTGTAATGGTTTATATATTGCAGTTAATTCTAAAATAGTACTGATTATCTTATATTTTTATATAACGCTATTTAACGCAGTTAAACCCCCATTATGGCAAAAAAAATTACCGCTATTTTAGTTACGGCACTTATGGCAACCGTAAGCATACAGGCCCAATCGTACAAGTCCATTCACGATAAGGCTATTTTGGTTGATACCCATAACGATATACTTACCACTGCCATAAACAAGGGCTATAGTATTGAGCAAAACCTGGCTGGCAAAACCTATACCGACCTAACCCGCATGAGGGAAGGGGGCCTTGATGTACAGATATTTTCAGTGTTTTGCGATGGGTTTCAAAAGAACCCTTATGCTTTTGCCAACATGCAGATTGATACCCTGTATGCATGGATTGCCCGCAACCCCGCTAAAATGATGCTTGTTAAAACACCTGCCGACCTTGAGCAGGCGGTTAAGACCCACAAACTGGCATCGCTTATTGGGGTGGAAGGCGGCCACATGATTGAGGATAAAATAGAAAACCTGGATGTGTTGTTTAACCGTGGCGCCAGGTATATGACGCTTACATGGAACAACTCCACCAGTTGGGCTAGTTCGGCCTGGGCTGAAACACTTGATACCCTGCACGGGCAGAAAAAGGGCCTTAACGATTTTGGAAAAGAAATTGTTAAGCACATGAATGCCCTGGGTATGCTGGTAGACCTTAGC
>CAZRDD010000109.1:3227-12588 GCA_964598675.1 uncultured Parafilimonas sp. | reverse complement strand
ATCTTGACTTTCGGAACAAACTTCCAAGAGGATTATTATTGAAATACAAAAAAGCTAACTATGAAACTACACGAATACGGGCAGGCAGATATTGAGGTGGTATTAAACAAAGTACGCAGCATAAAAAAAGATATAGGGGCTTATCAGCAACATAGTTTTACTGATTATGGAGACTACATGGTGCGCTTAACCAACGGCTCCATCCGCATATACCCCGAAGAACTTGAATACGGCAACGCCCTTTTTTATGAGCGTTTAAAGGATATATCCTTCCGTTTCAGGGATAACGTAAAATAGATTGAAAACCGGGTAACGCTTTAAAAAAACCTTATATAAGGTGTTTACATATTTTTAATATGAAGTCTTGTCAAATCCGATGTGTGGGTATGCTTTTTATGCTATTTTTACCAGCGAACTCAATCAACTCTGCTCAATAGTAGTACTTAAACTCTTAAAAAACCATGAAAAAGATTTCAACCCTTTTATTAGTGATTGTGGTATTATGTACAAAAACTTTAATTGCAAAATGCCAAACCGCAAATGTAAATGACTCCCTCGTATTGGCCCAGCTTTTTGATAGTACAGGCGGCCCAAACTGGTTGAATAAAACAGGTTGGCTTAACCGCCCTGTAAAAGAATGGTATGGAATAACGCTTAACAGCGAAGGCAGAGTAACAGCAATATCGCTGATTGCAGACAGTTTAAAAGGTCACCTGCCTGTTTCACTGGGCGGCCTTAATAAACTTGATACACTCGATGTAGGGTACAACAGTTTAACGGGAAGCATACCAGATTCTTTAGGCAGCCTAAGCAGTCTTGGGTATCTTTCCCTACATTTTAACAATTTTAACGATACTCTACCTGCTTCGTTAGGTAAATTAACCAAACTGTATATAGCCTATATTAATAATAATGCTATAAAAGGGCATATTCCTGAATCTTTAGGCAACCTTACTAATTTAAATTTACTTGCGCTAGCTAATAATAAGCTTACTGGTGATATTCCCTCTGCCCTTGGTAACCTTACTAAATTAGCTTATTTTTTTGCAGGGAATAACCAGTTAACAGGTTCTATACCCCAAACGTTTAGCAATCTGTCTTCTACACTTAGCGATCTTGAAATAAACGATAATTTGTTAACTGGTAGTCTACCAGACTGGCTTGGAAATTGTACCGGCCTATTTTTCTTAAGGCTACAAAATAACCATTTGACAGGGGCTATACCTTCAACCTTAGGAAATCTAAAAAATTTGCAGGAATTAGACCTGAATAATAACTTACTTACTGGCATTATTCCGTCGACTTTGGGTAATCTTTCAAGGTTACAAATCCTGGCATTGCAAAATAATCAACTAAGTGATACATTAACGGCTTCGCTTGGTAACCTTAACAGGGTAATGACAATAAATATCAGTTATAACAAATTAACAGGAAGTTTACCCGCCTCTTTGGGCAACCTTCCCAATCTTGAGGATTTTAGAGTGCAGAATAATCTATTATCTGGGGCCATACCAGTTACTTTTACTAATATTTCAACACTGTACTCTTGTTTTTTAAATGATAACTACTTTACTTTCAATGGCATGGAGCAGTTTGCCCAGAAGTATAACGATAATAAATTTTCCGAATATGCCCCACAAAATATCATACCCCTTCAATATGATATATCTAACAAAAAACTCTTTGTTTCTGCGGGAGGTACAATTGCTAACAATACCTATAAATGGTACAAAGGTGATACATTGGTAGCCACAGTAAACGGTGACCCCACTTTTAAACCTGCTGATACAGGTAATTACCAGGCAGTTGTAAGCAATACTATTGCTACAAAACTTACGTTGTACACAGATACATTTACAATAACACCTGTGCTGCTGCCAGTTAATCTGCTTGGTTTTACAATTGAAGAAATAAAGGCTGGCAATATGCTTAAATGGCAAACCGCTGCAGAAATAAATAGCGCATACTTTATAGTACAGCGCAGTATTGACGGATTGCAATTTAGCAATGTAACTAAAATAGCCGCAGCAGGCAACAGCGGCTTCAGGCAAGTCTATCAGTATACAGATAACCCAAGCGGTTTATACCCAATACCTTCAAAAATACTTTACCGGTTGCAGCAGGTAGATAAAGATGGGGCTGTAACATACAGCAAAATTGTTGCAGTAAAAACCAATACTGATAACCCCGCTTTATTGGTATTATACCCTAACCCCGTACACAACACTGTAAAAGTGCAGTTAAACGGTCTAGTTGGTCTAACATCAATAACACTTTTAAATGCAGGTGGCAAAACGTTACAAGCACAGCGGTTAAATGTAGCAAACGGGCAACTTATAACATTTAACATCCAAACACAGCCTTCAGGTATATATTTTATACAAATACAACAGGGCAAACAACGGTTTGTACAAAAGTTTATTAAACAGTAAAATCTATTTAAAGTGTGCCATTTAAATAAAAAGCCTTCTTTAACAAAGGTGTAAACATGTTTTTAACTTACTTCGCTATAGTAAACACTAAAAACTTATGAAACGTTTTGTATTGTTAAGCATGGCAGTGGTTTGCTTTGGCTTTTGTGCAATGGCACAAAAAACGGCCACAGCTGTACCATTACCCATAAGCCCGCAGGTTAAAAAAGGTAAATTACCCAATGGTATAACTTATTATATCCGTAAAAATGCGGAGCCAAAGAACCGTGCCGAGCTGCGCCTGGTGGTTAAAGCAGGCTCTATACTGGAAGATAAAAACCAGGTGGGCCTTGCTCATTTTACCGAGCACATGAGTTTTAACGGCACCAAAAATTTTGCGAAGAACGAATTAGTAGACTTTTTGGAAAGCAGCGGCGTGCAGTTTGGTGCAGACCTTAATGCCTACACCAGCTTCGACGAAACCGTTTACATGCTTCAGTTGCCTACCGACAGCACCGAGGTGTTTAAAAAAGGTTTTCAGATACTGGAAGACTGGGCGCACAATGTATCTTTCGACAATACCGAAATTGACAAGGAGCGTGGTGTTGTAGTAGAAGAGTGGCGCCTTGGCCTTGGTGCAGCAACGCGTATGCGTAACAAATACTTTCCGGTAATATTAAAAGGGTCAAGGTATGCCGAACGCAGCCCTATTGGAACCAAAGAAAACCTGGATACTTTTAAGTATGCCACCGTTAAAAAGTTTTATAAAGACTGGTACCGCCCCGATTTACAGGGCGTTATTGTGGTTGGCGATGTAAATGTAGATTCGGTTGAAAAACTTATTAAAGACCATTTTGCCAACATACCCAAACGTACAGAAGAGAAGCCGAGGGTTAAATATGGTGTGCCATCACACAACGAAACGTATGTATCCATATTAACCGACCCCGAGCAGCAGTACAATGTTTTGCAGGTGTATTACCTGCAGCCATCTATACCGCAGGATAAAACAGAAGGCGATTACCGCAGCAGCCTGGTAAGGCAGCTTTTTAACGAAATGCTGAACGACCGCCTGCAGGAAATTGCCCAAAAGCCTGATGCGCCTTTTTTACAGGGCTTTAGCAACTACGGTAAGTTTATTGGCGATAAAGATGCCTTATCGCTTTTTGCTGTGGCTAAAAATGGCGAAACCATTGCTAAATCTACTGAGGTGTTACTGGCTGAAAATGAACGTGTGCGCAAATTTGGTTTTACCGAAACCGAACTGGAAAGAGCAAAAAAATCAATATTCTCTAATATTGAAAACTCTTATAACGAGCGCGACAAAACCCGTTCATCTGAACTGGTGCAGGAACTGATAGACAACTTTTTAGACAATGAGCCAATACCGGGCATTGAATATGAGTACGGCCTGTACAAAAAGTATTTAGAAGGCATTAAGGTGGCAGAGGTTAACAACATTATTAAGGGATGGATAAAACCAACCGACCGCGATGTGATTATCCTTTCGCCAGAATCTGAAAAAAGCAAACTTATTTCCGAGAAAGAAGTGCTTGCCCTGCTTAACAAACCCATTACCGGCATTACCCCTTACCAGGACAAAGTTTCCACTTCACCCTTGCTGTTACAGGAGCCTGTTGCCGGAAAAGTGGTGGAAGTAAAGAAGTTTGATAAAATTGGTACTACGGAGTGGGTACTATCCAATGGGGCAAAAGTGGTGCTTAAGCCAACCGACTTTAAAAACGATGAGGTACAGTTTTCTGCCATCAGTGCAGGCGGTACCTCTCTTTACCCCGATGCCGATTATCTTTCAGCAAACTTTGCAGCAAACATTACCTATTACGGCGGTGTTGGCAGTGTGGATATACAGGGCCTGCAGAAACTGCTTGCTGGTAAACAGGTTAACGTGGTGCCGGGTATTACCCCTTACAGCCAGGGTTTTACTGGCAGCAGCACCCCTAAGGATATTGAAACTGCATTTCAATTGCTGTATGGTTATTTTACTGCGCCGCGTAAGGACAGCAGCATGTTCCAGGTGGTGCAGCAGCAATTGCAGGTATCGCTTACCAACAAGGGTAAAGACCCCTCCAGCGTTTTTAACGACTCTGTGCAGTACATCATGAGCAATTACCACCCGCGCCGCAAACCTTTAACCTTAGACAGGCTGGGTGAACTTAGCCTTGATAAAGCGTTCAGCATTTACCAGGACCGCTTTGCCGATGCGGGCGAGTTTACTTTTACGTTTGTGGGCAACTTTAGCCTGGATAGCATTAAACCGCTTGTTGAAAAATACATCGCCTCCCTGCCATCGCAGGGCCGTAAGGAAAACTGGAAAGATGTGGGCATCCGTTTTCCTACGGGCGTTATAAATAAGGTGATTAAGAAAGGGCAGGAGAAAAAGAGTACAGTACGCCTTAGCTTTACCGGCATGGCCAACGCGTACAACGACCTGGAGGCAACACAGCTTGACCAGGTATGCGAGGCTTTGGCTATAAAACTGCGCGAGGTGCTGCGCGAAGATCAGGGTGGTGTTTATGGTGTTGGTGTGCATGGTGGCATTAACCGCGAGCCGGTTAACAGCTACGGCATAACCATTTCATTCTCCTGCGCACCCGAAAATGTTGAAAAACTAATTGGCCTTTCGCTGGATGAGGTAAAGAACCTTAAACAAAATGGCGCCCCTGCCGTTAACGTTGAAAAAGTAACTGCCGAAGATACCCGCAGCCTGGAAACACAACTGAAAGAAAACAGCTACTGGAGGTTTAACCTGGAGCAGAAATTTTACCACAACGAAGACCCGCTTACCATTTTAGAAGATACTGATAATGCCAAAAAGCTTACAGTAGATAAAACCAAGGAGCTGGCCAATAAGTATTTTAATGAAAACAACCTGGCCAGGCTGGTATTGATGCCTGAAAAATAGGGGTGTACAGCCTAATTATATTGCCAAATAAAAGAGGCGGGTTATCCTGTAAAGGGTAATCCGCCTCTTGCTTTGTAAAGGTTGTGTATCAAACGCTTTTATAAAACATATACTTCTGTTCTGCGGTTTTTCTGCCTGCCCTCCTCGGTGGCATTGTCGGCAACCGGTTTTGTGGCACCATACCCTTTAGCGGTAACCCTTGCCGGGTCAATCCCTTTTTTAACCAGCCAGGCCTTTGCCGCTTCTGCCCTTTGCTGCGATAATTTAAGGTTGTCTTCCGGCTTGCCAACATTATCGGTATGCCCTGCTATCTCAATTTTTTCTTCTGTTTTCCATTGCAGGTATTCGTAAAGCTCCTGTAATTGCTTAAACGATTCTGGCCTTAGTGTGGCTTTGCCAAAATCGTATTTAACTGCATCCAGCGTAAACTGGCGGGCAGGCTCGTACATAATATCAACACCCAGAGCATCTTTAAAAAACTGGCCCGGTGCCAGTGGCGGCACATTAAGGGTGCCGTATTTGCTGGTATCGGTAAGTGCCTTTACGGTTACTGTATAATCATCCCCCGCAGGCAGGGCAATGGTTAATTTGCCTTGTGCATTGGTTTTGGCGGAAAATACTTTTTTGGTTTTTTGCGAAATGAAGAGTATCTGCTCCCCTGCACGGGGCTGCTGTTTGGCATTGGTTACGCTAACCTCAACCGGGGCTGTTTTTACCGTGTCTGCGTTAGCTGCTTTCTTTTCCTGCGCGTGTAGTTGGGTAAAACCAAACGCAGTTAAGGCCAGTAAAACTGGTGAGAGTACAGATATTTTCATGTTCAGGTTTTTATCAGTAGTAAAACGATGTTGCCCAATAAAATAGTATTTAACACGCCACAATTTACCAGTGTAAATACTGGTAAAATTGTTGATGCGCTACATTGCTTATGAATGAGGCATTTATGCAGATTGCGTTTGCGCCAAAACCACTTGCTTTATTATCTGGCTTGCGCAAACACATTAAACAAGTTTGGCATACCTTTAGGCGGCTATTAAGCATAAAATAAAACTAATCGTATGAACACAGAAATCGGAATTTCAGAAAGCAACAGGCATGCAGTTGTAGTAGAGTTAAGCAAGCTGTTGGCTGATGAGTTTTTATTGTACACCAAAACACGCAATGCACACTGGAATGTGGAAGGCCCTAATTTTCACACCATGCACCTTTTTTTTGAATCGCAGTACGAGCAACTGGCTGAAGTGGTTGACAGTGTTGCCGAACGCATACGTTCCCTTGGCCATTATGCACCTGGTACCTTAGCTGAGTTTTTGCAGCTTACAAGGCTTACGGAAAAAAGCGGCAGAAAAAATGACAGCACCGGTTTTTTAACCGACCTGCTGGCCGACCATGAAAGCATCATTATATTTTTGAGGGAACATATCAACCCTTTTGCATCGGAATACGGTGATGCAGGCACAAGCGATTTTATTACAGGCTTATTGGAGCAGCACGAAAAACTGGCCTGGATGTTAAGGGCACACCTTTAATTTAAGTAACGCATTATAAAGGTTTTGGGCTTATTGTGTACGCATGTACATACTACCCCGGAACCTTTATATTTAAAACCAGTGATAAATGAATTACATGCTTGAAAAACCTGTAGAAGGTACCATAGGCACACAAAAATATGTTTGCACCATTGAATGGCGCAACGGCAAAATAACAGCGGACGAACCTGTAAAATCTGGCGGCGGCGATACCGGTCCAGACCCTTACACGCTGCTGCTTTCCTCCCTGGCATCTTGTACTTTAATAACCCTGCGCATGTACATTGACAGGAAGGGCTGGGTAATTGATGAAATTGCAGTGCAGGTAAATATGTACCAAACACGTAAGGATGAAAAACTGATTACTGTAATTGACAGGGATATACATTTTTTACAGCCTGTAACAGATGAGCAGCGGGAGAAGCTTACGGATATTGCAACGGCCTGCCCAATATCTAAAATATTGCAGGGTGATATTACGGTTAGGACGTATGCCTACAACAACAGCCAAACAGAGAAACAGATAAAGTATACAAACGGGCAGATAACCGTGGTTTGGAAGCCTGAGTTTTGCAAACACTCCGGCAGGTGTGTAACACAATTGCCCAAGGTATTTAACCTTAATCAGCGGCCCTGGGTAAATATTGAAGGAGCCAGTAACGAAGAAATAATTGCCCAGGTAAAAAAATGCCCAACAGGTGCCCTTAGCTATTTTGAAAATAATGGATAACCGGGGTTTGCAATACCGAAGGCTTTAATATTGCCACTGGTTTGCATTATCTTCATAAAAAAAGAGCTGTTATATGAAAAAGCATTTTGTGTTGAGGCTTGTATCGCCCCGCCCTACTTTTCCGCAGGATATTACCCAGGAAGAGACTGCAATTATGCAGCAGCATGCCCGGTACTGGCATGGGTTAATGGAAAAAGGGTTTGTACTTGTTTTTGGCCCCGTACTCGACCCCAAAGGAGTATATGGCCTTGCCGTGGTTGAAGCTGAAAACGAAGTACAGGTACAAGGGTTCATTGCGGGCGACCCGGCCCTGGCCATAGGCCACTACGAAGTTTGCCCCATATTGGCGGTGGTGCCAAACAAGAGAAATTAGCTTAAATACTAACAATGTGTATGGTAAATGCCCGTTAGTGGCTGTTTACGTTTTATAATGCATGGGTGCCGTCGGCAAGGTTCATTACATAAACCTCTGCTTCAATGCCATATTGCTGGCGGTAAAGGGTTACAATGCCTGATGTTATTTTGTCAACACTTTCTTTTTTAATAAGGTTAATGGTACAGCCGCCAAAGCCGCCACCCATCATTCTTGCGCCAATTATTTCAGGGTGCTGTTTAGCCTGCTCCACCAAAAAGTCAAGTTCTTCGCAACTTACATTGTATAGTCTGCTAAGGCCGTCGTGCGTTTTAAACATCAGTTGGCCAAATGCCGTTATGTTGTGTGCCTTAAGTAATTCCGCTGCTTTTTTGGTACGGGTAATCTCTTCAGTAACGTAAAGGCACCTTTTGTATTCTTCTTCCGTTTCAAACTCACTAACGGTTTCTTCTACCTGTTGCGGGGTAACATCCCTGAATGTTTTGGCAGAAGGGTATTTTTGTTTTAAAAGTTTCAGGCCGTTTTCGCTTTCCCGCCGCCTGACGTTGTATTCACCGCCATCCAGCGAATGATGCACCAAAGAGTTTATCAGTACAACCGCATACTCCTCTGTACTAAGGGGTAATGTTTCGTATTGAAGGGTGTTGCAATCAAGTAAAAGCACATGGTCTTTTTTACCCATTACACTTGCAAACTGGTCCATAATGCCACACTGCACGCCGGGGAAGGTGTGTTCAGCTTTCTGGCAAATAAGGGTTATATCAATACGGCTTATGCCAAGGTTAAAAATATGGCTGAGTGCAAATGCCAGGCCGCACTCAACAGCCGCTGAGGAAGACAGGCCCGCACCAACAGGCAAAAATCCCCCAAAGGCAACATCAAAACCTTGTATGGCGTAATTTCTTTTTTGTAACTGATCAATAACCCCTAAAATGTAATTCTTCCAGCCGGTTGCTTTTTCAATGTTGTTAAGCAATACTTCCAGGCTGTCGTCCATATCTGCACTGTACACCCGCACAGTATTGGTTCCGTTAGGTGCAATGGCAAAAAATATACCTTTATCAATGGCAGCCGGCATTACAAACCCATCGTTGTAATCAACATGCTCGCCTATTAAATTAATTCTGCCGGGCGAAAAAAACAATTTTGGTTCAGGGCTAAATTTTTCCTTAAAAATGGCAGCAATTTGCTGGCTGTTAAAAATCATGTTGATGGATTAAGCTTGTAACTGCACTGTGTAATCGTTTACAAAAATATGGTGTTCGCCGGGTTTGGCAATAATTAATCCAATGCCATTATTAAAAGCATCGGGGGCGCTGCTAAGGTTCTCAATAGCAATACTTTTGCGGTGGTTTGGTGTATATACCTGCAGGTATGGATAGGTGCCCGATGCTGTTA
>CAZRDD010000109.1:0-3217 GCA_964598675.1 uncultured Parafilimonas sp. | reverse complement strand
ACGTTAAACCAGTGGTTGGGTCGGTAACGGTACAGGCTGGCTGGTTGTTTTGGTTTACTACAAAACAGTTGTCAAAAAAGGTATCGCCAATACGTTTTGGGGTAACATATTCGCTAACTGCAACTACGTTACCCGAGGGTAAAAGTTTATCGTTAAACTCCAGCATCTGGTTGGCATTTATGTGTAATACAGCATTGTTAACAGTATTGCCAAGTATAAAATAGGGGTGCCAGCCATCAGTTAAAGGCATATCTGTATGGCCTGTGTTGGTTACCTCTGTTGTTATAGAAAGTGTCCCTCCCTTTTTAAGCCTGTAGGTTACCTGAGTGTTGTAGGTAAACGGGTAACCTTCTGTATTGTTATTATAGGTGTAATCAAATGTAACCCATGCACTATCGCCGTTGGCACCTTGGCTTGTTATTGCAAAAGGGGCCGCATAAATAAGGCCATGTATGGCCTCTGTACCTAAGTAAAATTTGTTTAGTTTATACTCCCTTCCTTCAAAGCTGTACCTGCCTGCTGCCACCCTGCAAACATAGGGGGAGAGTTTTGCACTTTTAAATCCGGCAGTTATTTTTTCAATGGCTTCAGCAGGGCTGGCAAAGCCGTCAATAATATTAAAACTGCCTGCTGTACCAGTAATGGTGAACGCGTTGAGTAATGCCCCCTTTGAATAAATTTGGGCAATACAGTTGGTTTCTGCGTCCTTTAAATATACCACCGGAAAAAGTTCATCTTCCTGCCAAATGCTAAATGCCATCGGTTACAATTTTCCCGTTAAAGTAAGCAGTTTTATTTAATAACTACTTCAATTAATACAAACCAAGGTAAAAATGGCGTACTGCCCATGTGAAAAATCACATACTCTTATGTGTTAATCCACCTTTTTTATGCTGCCTGCAGCCGCCAACTTTGTACCTGTAAGCAATTGCTTTATGCCGTTGCAATCTATGAAATACGACGATTTTTCTCATTGGAGTTATATGCTGACACACACATTACGGCGGTTTTCTAACCGCCGTTTCTTTTTTTAAGATATACGCCCGCCGGGGAAAATCACTTGCAGTTACGTGCGAAATCACTCTTTATTACGCTTATAACGTTTGCACCTTTGTTACACAAATACAGGAATAAATAACAATTTAGTTATAAAGGTTTTCATTGGGGGTTATATGCTGACATTTCACGGTGGTTTTCTAACCACCGTTTGTTTTTTTAAAGCATGTGGGTTGTGTTGAAAACGGGGTAGTGAAAAACCACATGCATTTAAGGGAAAATCACTTTTTTTAAATTTGACTGCAACTACATCTTTGCTGTGCAATAAAACAAAAACGCAATTACAAATTACGTATAAACGTTTTCATTGGGGGGTCAAATACTGACGCAATTACGGCGGTTTTCTAACCGCTGTTTTTGTTTTATATATACCTGTAATTATTTAACCCGCCGGTAGTATAAACCAACAATTGTACCTGTAATAAGTAGTGCGGCCTAACCCTGTTGCAGTACTTTTTCAGCAGCGGCATATATTTTTTTCTTCTTCCACTCGTACCAGGCTACGGGCATCGTTTTTTTAAGCAGGGTATCAATATTACGCATACCCACCAGGTTCCACACGCCTTTTAATTTGCCGGGCAGCGAGTTGTTAAGGGCACGCAGGCTCATGGCAAAACCACTCTCAAGATACTCCATGTGGTGCCAGTAACCGCCGGGCATAAACAAGGTATCACCATGTTCTAATATTACCTCATACCCTTGTGCGTGCTGTACCGCAGGAAAGTTTTCTATGTCCAGTTTCGATTTTTGCGGGTCGTAATAATGGGTAAAATCTGCAACGCTTAAAACTTCAAAAGGTTTCCTGTAAAGTTTAAACTGCTCGCTGTAGGGAAAAAGCAAAACCCGCTTTCTGCCTGCAAACTGCGTATGTAAAATATGGCTAAGGTCAATATCAAAGTGCATGTGGGTGATGCTGCCCTGGCCGCCAACAAAAAGCATCGGCACCCTTTTAACAAAGCCGGTCATTAAATGGTCGGGCCAGGTAAAATCGGCGGTTAGCTGTGGCGCATGGCTAAAAATGTTAAACAAAAAAATACGCCACTCGGCTGGCCCCTGGCTAATCATATCAATATACTCCCCAAAGGTTGTATAGTCATCAGCCTTGTTTACCGGGGTGTAAGCATCGCTTTTAACGTTGTTGTAAATACCCACTTTTTCGTTGCCGGCAACCTGCTTAAGGTAATCCCAGTTCCATTTGGTAAAGGCTGGCCAATTGTTCGCAAGGTTTTTTATAACTATGGGTACCTGGGGTTTGTAATACTTTTCTTTAAAATCATCCCCGGTAATATTGTCTGTTATATCAATCTTTTGAAGCCTCATATTTCTGCAAAAATTTTCTCACAAAGTTATATGAAGAAATTGTTAATATAACAAAACGCCGCCGGCCGCTCGTGTAAAGGCACACAGCTTTACCCAATACAACCATAATTACAGCCATTATACAGGTATAATTATAGCTGACCTGTTGTAAAACCGCCAGTGAAAATAGCCGAAGGCTGCCCACAGGCTATACTTACAGCAATTTGCCTTTTAGTAAAACCGCCGCAATGGTAAAATAAATAATAAGGCCCGTAACATCCACCAGGGTTGCAACAAATGGTGCTGAAGATGCAGCGGGGTCTAATTTGGCTTTTTTAAGTATCATGGGTATCATGGAGCCGCTGAGGGTACCCCATAATATAATACCAATAAGCGAGAGGGATACGGTTAAAGCCACCAGAAACCAGTAGGGGCCATAATCAAAAAAGTGCAGCTTTTGCCAAAGCACAATCCGCAAAAAACCAATAGCGCCAAGTATAAGGCCCAGCATTAGGCCCGAAAAAATTTCGCGCCGCATAACATACCACCAGTCTTTTAGGGAGAGCTCCTTTAGTGCCATAGCCCTTATAATGAGGGTGGCTGCCTGTGACCCGCCATTGCCCCCGCTTGAAATTACCAGGGGTATAAATATGGCCAGTACAGTGGCTTTTGCTATTTCGTCGTTAAAATGGCCCATAGCGGTGGCTGTAAGCATTTCGCTTAAAAACAGTATGATGAGCCAGCCAGCCCTTTTTTGTATGAGGGTAAAAACAGGTGTTTTTACGTAGGGGTAGTCTAAGCTTTCCATACCACCAAACTTTTGAATATCCTCGGTATCTTTCTGTTCTGCAACGTCAATTAC